>JAFDYP010000351.1 GCA_018267355.1 Bacteroidota bacterium | reverse complement strand
GGCAGGCTGCGCTACTATCAGCCAAACGAAAGCAAAGACAGGTTTATAGAGGCAGCGTTGAAGTACATAGATGAGTCTCTGGCCGCATCGCGTGAGGGAAAATATGAAGAAGCTGAAAAACTGGCCAATATGGCCTATATGGAGGGCATAGAGCCGATAGAAAAGCAACTGCGCTCTACCGACCCGGGCCTGATGGAACGGCTGGAAGACCAGATGAACAATACCCACCGTATCATCAATGAGCACCGGAGCCTGATAGAGATCAGTGACTCTCTGAAGGCCAGTAAAGAGCTCATTTCGCAGGCTGGCAAAGTGATCAGTAAAGGTGAAATGTCATTCTGGCTAGCCATATTGATGTCCATATCCATTCTGCTCCGTGAGGGGTTGGAGGCCTTTCTCGTGATCATGGTGATACTGGGTATCATCAATGCTTCGGGCCTGCGCTCCTCAAAAGTATACGTACACGCCGGCTGGATCCTGGCCGCTGCATGCGGCATGGTACTGTGGCTGATAGGTGGGCAGATCATCCAGTCGCACATGAGCCAGGTAGAGCTGATGGAGGGTGCTATAGCACTGATGGCGGTAGCCATGCTGCTATATATAGGTTTTTGGCTGCACGGCAAGTCTGAAGCCACAAAATGGAAGGAATACGTCACTACCAGCATCAAGCGTTTTACAGGTAGCGGTAGTTTGCTGGGATTGCTGGCATTTTCTTTTATAGTGGTATTCAGAGAAGTGTTTGAGTCGGTTCTCTTCCTCTCTGCTATCAATGTAGAGTCTGCGGGCAAGCAGGAAAAGGCAATTTTACTTGGAGTGCTGATAGCCTTTGTCATAGTGATCTCACTAGCCTATGTGATCCTGAAATTTTCAGCGCGCCTGCCTATCCCCAAATTATTTAAAATATCATCGGTAGTAATGGGTATCCTGGCAGTGATACTGGCCGGCAAAGGAATACACTCTCTGCAGGAGACTGGCTTCCTGCCCATACATGGCCTTACATTTTTGCCACATATAGAGTTGCTAGGACTATTCCCCACTCTGGAGACTCTCTCCGGTCAGGTGATAGTATCTCTGGCTGTGCTGTATATGATGGGCTACAGACTCGGTGGCCTGCATAAAAAGTAAGAGTTGCGTCTTCTGCCCTCAGGACACGATGGGTAGTGAGAAGAAGAAAGTAGATCCCTTGCCCTCCTCAGACTCAGCCCATATCTCACCGCCATGCCGTGTGATGATCTTGTGGACGATAGATAGTCCTATACCCGAACCCTCGAAGTCCCTTCCGCTATGCAGTCGTTTGAATGCCTCAAACAACTGGTGGTAGTATGTCATATCAAAGCCGGCACCATTGTCTGCGACATGATAGATTATTTTGTCTTCCTTGGCCTCGGAGCTTATTTCTATGAGGGCATGTGGCTTCTGCCGCGAATATTTCACAGCATTCTGTATCAGATTGGTCCAGACGTGCTGCATGGTGACGCTGTCTGCCTGCACATCATGCAGGGTATCTATTTTGAACTCAATATCCCGCAGTGGCTCGGCCTCCAGGCAGTTTTCACAGATCTTTTGTACCATCTCCATCATGGAGGTGGGGGTGCGTATCAGATCTTTTTGGCCCATAGTGAAAAACGAGATCAGGTCATCTATGGTCTGATACATGTTTTTCGCATTTTTCATCACTTTGGTAATGAGCTCACGCGAGCTATCGTCTATGGTGCGGTCCGGGTCACTCACCACCATATCTGTGAAGCCGATAACGGTTCGCAGCGGTGCACGTAGGTCATGAGATACGGAGTAGGAGAAGGATTCCAGATTTGCGTTGGCTGCCTGCAGTGCTGCAGTACGGTCCACTACCCGCCGCTCCAGATCGTTGTACATCTCTATATTCTCTATGGTCACAGCGGTGATGTCTGCCAGGGACTGTAGCAGCTTGACCTGCTCTAAAGATGGGGTATGCTGGTAGGCCCAATAGTTTCCAATAGCCGCTATGGGATTTATCTGCCTGACCGGCACCATTACCATCGTTTTGACGAAAGTAGGCCTGTATGCCTCTACAGGCACGCGCTCGTCGTCATAGATATCCGGGATGACCACTGCCTTTTTATTCAGCATAGCCCATCCGCTCACGCAGGAGGTGAGAGGAAACCTGTGACCTTTCCAGAGCGGCTCAATGGCATCCTCATCTACATAGTAGCAGTTGTCACCGTCTTTTAGAACAAATGTAGCCCCATCAGCACCAGTCAGCCTGCGGGCTGCACTGCGCACTATGGCTGTGACCTGATCCATGCTGCGTGCCATGGATAGCTCCTGTACGGTATGGACCAGCAGCTCCATACCCAAAGTGTAGGAGATGGTATGCTTTCTATCGGCTATCATCTATACTTCTTCCTTAAAGTAACTTAAAGATACCACGAAACGATGACAGTAGGTTAAGCTCCTTACAGTATATATTTTGTATATAAGGGCTATCGAGAAAAGATCAGGGTTTGACAGCGAGCTTGCCTATATCCAGCAGGAGTCTTTTGTAAAGGGGACCGTGGCGCATGGGTCTGCCCTCCCGAAACTCATCGAAAAACATTTTGGTATAGATCACTGCAAAAAGGGCACAGTTGACATGATGAAACTTACGGCCTGCTTGCCAAAGCTCTACATGCCTGGCTCCATTCTTCTTCATGGTCTCATAGGCTGTGAGAGAGTTTTTATAGGTCACCTGTTCGTCACCCTTGCAATAGCAGAGCTGTACCGGGGCATCGGGCTTCCAGTCATATACATTGTTTGAAGCGAGATACCGCCTGAAGGGTGAGTTTTTGTTTTGCTCAAAGTCCAGATAGAATTCATTTTTTACTGCTTTGAAGGCCGTGTCAGGCATGTTTGCGTCAATCACCTCCATGGGCCATGCCCCATCTACGAGTTTAGGCAAGATGGTATCATATGGGGCTACCAGCGCATCTCTCATCAGCTGCATACCTCCCTGCGTCTCATAAAAAGACGCAAGCATAAAAGCCAGGTAGCCCGGGTAGTCGTAGTGCTTCCTGCGTGTGGTGTACACAGTATTTTCTACATCGTACGGGCCACTCATGGGAGAGGAGGCGGTCACAGGAAACCGATCGGCATACTGAGCCTGCAGCAATCTATGTGTAGCCATAGCGGCATGGCCACCCTGCGAGTATCCGGTCACAAATAGCTGGTCTCCCTTTTTGATCTGCAGCGAGGGTAGCAGATCATTCACTGCGATCAGCATATCTACCGATGCTCCGGCTTCTGTTTTGGCATCGAGGTATAGCTGCGAGCGGTCACCCAGGCCCTTGCCTATATAGTCGGGACAGAGCACGATGTAGCCATCAGTGGCAAAAGCCAGACAAATGCTTTGCTCTCCCGTGCCATCAAAAATACTCTCTCTGCAGATCTCTGTGCCGTGATTGTAGATCATAGTAGGGGCGGGCTCGGTATTGGCTTGAGGGACAAACAGCATACCCGACGCCCTGACCAGAGAGCCATCTGTATAGGTGGTCAGGTAGACGACCTCATAGATGTTGATACCGTGCTTCACTCCGAGCATGACACTGGGGATATGCTGCTGCTTGAAAAAAGCCTTCAGCTCTTCCTGAGGGTAGTTTTTGATCAGGTCATAGCTGACTATATCGCCGGCTTTGGCCGGAGCGGCATCAGCCGCGCGGACTGGTATCAGGCAGGTGCAGGCAAGAAAAGAGAGGGATAGAAATATCTTAAAAAAACCGGGTAACATACAGGCACGCATTGCATCAGAAATTTCAATGCAAAATTACAGAATGCCAGGCTCAACTGTGGCAGCAATGAGTCGGAAAAAGTGGTAGTTGAATGAAAGGTCAGTGATAGGTCTACTGCTCTTCAAAGCGTATCTCCTGGATGGCAAAGACGCCATTGACCTGTTTCGCATAGACATAGGTCCTGTAGGAGCCGGCTGTAGTAGACAGATTGCCCATAAAGTACTTAGCCCCGCCGGGAGACTCACCCCTGTGCTGCACAGAGAAAGACCTGGGAGAGTGCGAGCTGAAAAAGTTTTTCAATACGGCCTCAGCCTGAGATTTGCTGTATGAGTTTTGTGCATCGCGGATATGTATCTCCACATTGCCGGAAAAGTATTGTGACAGGGCAGATACATCGCCGGAGCCGATGGCAGATTCTATGTTATCAAAACTTTGCGCCTGGCTCGCACTGACAAAAAAAGTCGTACTGATAAACAGGACCGCAAAGAGTTTATATAAGGCTCTCATTTTAATTTTGATACAATTTGTGAAACTATCGCTATTCTTACGAAATTCGTGCCAATTATTGAGATAATCAAGTATTTTATTTAAAAAGTCGAGGTAAGTTTTTAGTGCAATGAATCGCAAGGTAGCCCTCATCATCATGGACGGCTGGGGCCATGGCAGCCAGCCCGAGCGCAGCGCCATAGCCCAGGCCAATGTGCCCTTTATCAATGGTTTATACACAAAATATGCGCACTCAGAGCTCATCACTCATGGAGAAGCCGTAGGCCTGCCGGATGGCCAGATGGGCAATAGCGAGGTGGGTCACCTCAATATCGGAGCCGGTAGAGTGGTGTATCAGGAGCTCCTCCGCATCAATATCGCAGTGCGGGATGGAGAGCTGGCCGGAAATCCGACACTACTCGACACCATCAGGTACTGCCGTGAAAATCAAAAACCGCTGCACCTGATGGGACTGGTATCAGATGGGGGAGTGCACTCTCATACTGCACACCTGCGCGCTATCTGTGATATAGCCAAGGCAAATGGACTCAGTGCCGATCAGGTTTTCATTCATGCTTTTACTGATGGCAGGGATACAGACCCTCGCAGCGGCCTGCGCTATCTCGGAGATCTTGAGACTTTTCTCAAAACCTCTGCAGGCAGGATAGCCTCTGTCTGCGGTCGCTACTACGCTATGGATCGGGATAACCGATGGGAACGCATACAACTGGCCTATGACATGCTGGTAAAGGGCGAGGGCAAGAAAACCACCGACGCGCTGGCAGCTGTGAAAGAATCATACGATGCCGATGTCACAGATGAATTTGTCAAGCCCATACTCGTGACGGATGCTGTGGGCACGCCACTCTCCCTGATCAGGAATGGAGACGCAGTACTATGTTTCAACTTTCGTACTGACCGCTGCCGGGAGATCACAAAGGCGCTAACGCAGCAGGATTTTCCTGAGCAGGGTATGAAAAAACTGGATCTCAACTATACTACCCTTACTATCTATGACCATACTTTCCGGAATGTCAAGAATATTTTCTCTAACGACGACCTGACCATGACCCTCGGCGAGGTGGTATCTGACGCCGGTAAGACTCAACTGCGCGCAGCCGAAACGGAGAAATATCCGCACGTCACCTTCTTTTTCAGCGGAGGGCGGGAAGCGCTATTTCCCGGAGAGGAGCGGATCATGGAGCCCTCCCCCAAGGTAGCCACCTATGACCTGCAGCCGGAGATGAGCGCATACGGACTGACCGACAGAGCGGTAAAATATATCAACGAAAAACAGCCCGACTTCATCTGTCTGAACTATGCCAACGCCGACATGGTAGGGCATACGGGCGTTTTCAGTGCGGTGGTCAAGGCCTGTGAGGCCGTCAATAACTGTGTGGAAAAGCTGGTCACGACATGTCTGGCCAATGGCTATGCCATACTCCTGACCGCAGATCACGGCAATGCTGACTATGTGATCAATGATGATGGCTCGCCCAATACTGCTCACACTAAAAATCCTGTACCGCTATTTCTCATAGACAACCAACTAAAGCCGGATCTGAAAAATGGAGGACTAGCTGATATAGCACCCACAGTACTGAAATTGATGGGATTGCCACAGCCTCATGAAATGACAGGAAAAGCTTTGTTCTAGGTCTTAGGTTTTCCTTTCTCTATCTTTTCTACCAGTTCCTGCAGCATTTCCAGCTGTAGCTGCTGTATCTCCACTATCTGCTTGTGCTGGTTTAGCATCATGTGGTCTATCTTATCATGCAGGAGGCGTATCTGCAGCTCAGCTGCCAGGTTGACCTGGTAGTCGTGCTCACTGCGGGCCCGGTCCTTATCATTTTGCCTGTTTTGGCTCATCATGATGACCGGAGCCTGCAGTGCCGCGAGGCACGACAAAGCAAGATTGAGCAGGATAAATGGATATGGGTCAAAGCCGTGCTCTTTGTATACGAGCACATTGATGCCCATCCAAACTGCCATGATAGTGAGAAAGAAAATGATGAAACTCCAGCTACCGCCAAACTCAGCGATGTTGTCTGCCAGGCGCTCACCTATAGTAGCTTCTGCCTCTATATTCGGCTCTACATTGTCAGATATGAAAGTATTGGATTTCAGCTTGTCTATTACCTGTGACTCCAGCTCTGTCATCTCGCCCACTTCTTGCTTCACTATATTTTCCATCTGCCGCATACGGTAGCGAAACAGCTCGCGGGTAGATATGTATGAGTTTTCATTGAAGTCAGGATGGTCTTTGCGTATCTCCTCTAGCAGGGATTCCCGTACATCATCTCCGGGTATCAGTTCGTCCAGGTCGTGCTCCAGACCTGTGATGTGACAGGTCGCTTTTGTCTTTTTCTCCATGGCGGATGTTTGCGGTATGGCTTTTATTGGTACAATTTTAGTTTGAATATGGCATTAAATGAAATATGAAACACCTACCTTTGCAGCGCAAAAATTCTGAGATATGAAAATTAACATACCAGAGGTTCATTTGCCACGAGTGGTTATCATTGGCTGCGGTTTCGGTGGCCTGGAGCTGTCCAAAAGGCTATTTGATGCGCCTGTACAGGTAGTGCTGATAGACAAAAATAACTACCACACATTTCAACCCTTGCTCTATCAAGTATCCACCTCTGGTCTGGAGGCCGACTCTATAGTCTACCCTATACGCAAGCTTTTCAAAGGGCAT
>JAFDYP010000350.1 GCA_018267355.1 Bacteroidota bacterium | reverse complement strand
AGTCAAACTCGCCGTTAGGCTTGTGCGTGCAGATGATGTCAGCAGAGTTTTCTGCGAGGAGGCGGTATTTAGATTCATTTTCTGCCAGCTTCTCCTCCATATTAAATCGCTTGACCATCAGCAGCATGAGTGCAAACTCAGAGGCGACAAAAGCGATATAAAAATCAGACACGGAAGACGACCCTGTATGAGGCAACACGCTGATGCCAAAGATAAAGGCAGTATTGAGTACCACGCAGGCCAGGAGGGAGTTCTTGCTATTGAAAAAGAGGCTGGAAACAAAGAAGTAGATAATATATTGATAGCTCAGTTTGTCATCGAAATGACTGGTGGCTACGAGTGTCGCATTGGAGATATCAAGCAGGTAAATGAAAACATTGCCCAGGGTGCGGATATTGACTTTGCCCCAGGTGGTATAGGTGGCTATCATGATGAGCAAGCCCATGAGGGATTGCAGGATATTGATGCTCTGATAGTGGTACTGCTCAGTACCTGTCAGGCCGAAAATGAAACAGGCCAGGGAGGTAGAGCCTATCACGATCCTCACGATGGAGGCCTCAGTGCCGGCCCAGTTGCCAAAAAGGCCCGTAAAGCCTTCTGCCCAGGCCTTTAACCTATCCCACGCCGATACCTTTGACTTCTTGTAATAGAAGCCTTTGGCCGGGGTCACGGTAGGGTTGTATCCTATTGTTTTGTGTATCTGCACCGTATATGAAAAATTCTGGTTCGGACTGTCATATACGGGATATTTTTGATAAGGTTACTAAACCAGGTATGACAAACAATAGTTTGGACGAAAAGCCTCATAGTAAAAGATTGATTTTGAGCGCGCTGACTGATGCTCCTAGTCGTAATCGAGGTCCAGGCCGAGCTCTTTTTGAAACCTCCGCAGTGCGGGATTGAGATCCATCAGGCGCTCCAGTTTATCCTTGGGAGTGAAAAATTTCTGGGTGGCTTCGGCCTGTTGCACCACATCTACTATCATATGGGGATTGAATCCTACCCTACGGTGTATATATGCTTTGAAGGCTGGCAGAATCTCATTGAAGCGGCTGCGCTGCAGGTCACTGTCAAAAAGGAGCGAGATCGTAGCGTCAGACACCATAGGTTTTATCCCGTCCATAATAGATGCTGTGCCACCCTTGTTTTCGCGGATGCTATCTGCATAGTCTGCCCAGATCTGCAGTACGTTCTCATGATTGAACTCGCGGATCATCGGGCCTGAGCCATTCAGCTCCTCTTCTTCTGCCTGCTGTCTCTTTTTAGTGATCTCATGGATATTGTCCAGAGAGATGAGCTTAGATGACTTTTTTACTGCAGAATCTTTGTCAGATGCCATGCGCGGCTGTGCCGCAGTGGGGCGAGCCGCGGCCGCCGTAGCCGAGTTATTTATAGCAGGTTGTACTTTAGGAGCTACAGGGTCTATACCTCCTTTGGCTGCTTCGGTCAGGATTATGCTAGAGCTTTTTTTTTTGAAGCCTCAGCAGCTTCTACGGTCGCATTGACGTAGCACATTTTGATCAGCGCCAGCTCTACGGAGAGACGCTTGTTTTTAGACTGCTTGTAGTTCACGTCACACTGATTGCCCAGATAGAGGCAGTTGATCAGGAAGCTCTCGGAGGCCATATTGGTCTGCTCCAGGTAGCGCTTTTTGATAGAGTCGCTGGTCTCCATGAGGCGCAGCGTATCTATATTCTTTGCAAAGAGCAGATTGCGGAAATGCTCACAAAGGCCGAGTATGAAGTCATCTCCTTCAAAGCCCCTCTTGAGTATCTCAGAGAGATAGCCCATCAGCGCATTCATATCCTCCGTGAGAAGCGCATCTGTGACCTTGAAGAAATAATCATAGTCGAGTACGTTCAGGTTTTTCAGCACAGACTCATAGGTCAGCTTGCCTCCGGCAAAACTACTGAGCCTATCAAACATAGACAGCGCATCTCTCATACCACCATCGCACTTTTGCGCTATGATATGCAGTGCATCATCTTCTGCCTCTATACCCTCCATCTCGCAGATGTGCCGCAGGTGGCCTACGATGGTATCTATAGAGATACGGCGGAAGTCAAATATCTGGCAGCGTGACAGGATGGTCGGCAGGATCTTGTGCTTCTCAGTAGTAGCGAGTATAAACTTGCAGTAGGACGGCGGCTCCTCCAGCGTCTTGAGGAATGCGTTGAACGCGCCCTGGCTGAGCATATGGACTTCATCTATGATATAGATCTTGTACCGGCCCGCCTGCGGCGCAAAGCGCACCTGCTCTACCAGCTGGCGGATGTCCTCCACAGAGTTGTTAGATGCCGCATCGAGCTCATGGATATTGAAAGAACTGTTCTGATTAAATGACTTGCAGCTCTGGCACTCATTGCAGGCCTCGATATCAGGAGTGATATTCTCACAGTTGATCGTCTTGGCCAGGATACGGGCGGCGGTAGTTTTGCCCACCCCACGCGGACCACAGAAGAGGAACGAGTGGGCCAGCTGGCCGGTACGGATGGCATTCTGGAGCGTAGAGCTGATATGCTCCTGCCCTACCATGTCCTTGAACCGTGCCGGACGGTACTTGCGCGCTGATACGATATACTCTGCCATCGGCGGTGAAAATAGAAAAAAAGCGATGTGGTGATAGGTGAAAGATGTTCACCTATATGAACTAGTCTCTATTTCCCGAAATCCTGAAAATGCTATCCTATTATGCGTTTGGTGCGAAAAGGTCTTCGGCAAACTTGATGTAATTGCAATCTAGTGGTGGCTTGGCGGTGTAGAGGTGCGGGTGCTTGCGGGCATCGGCGCGGAGCTTGGCCAGGACCTCGTCGTCTGTGTCCCGCGGGCTGAAATCCTTGTAGGCAGGGTCATTGACATAATCCAGCGCCTCTTGTTCCTCCTCTGTGAGCGGTTTTGGTCCCTTTTCTTTTTTTGTTTTTGAACCGAGGAGGGGTTTATTGTCAATGAGTTCGGGAAATTCATGGCGGAGGTAGGATGGGAGTTCGGTTTCGCCTTTGGTGTTGTAGCCGTAGTTGTGTTTCAGGATGAAATGGCAAGTGGAGGCATTCAGGCGCCGGTAGAGGCCACCGTCTTCGAGTTTGCAGATAAAGATCTGCTCGATGTAGTAGATGCGGTCCATGATGTCTTCGTCCAGTTCCCATTTTTTCTTCCAGTAGCTCCAGATCTGCTTGTAGCAGCGGGCTTTGATAAGGGCTTGAGTGAGGGTGTCGCAGATGGAGAATTCATCTGTGGCAATGGCTTCTACTTTGTCGAGAAGCTGGAGTGTTTTTTCGCGGGTCCATTTGGAGGCGTTTGTGTTTCCGATTTGTGTGGAGGACATAGGTGTTTATTTTGAAGTGATTGAATACATTTTTTACCGTAAAAGCGCGGAAGCGCTAAAAGAAATACCGTTTTACCGTGGAGACGGAGAGGTAATTAATCAACCCTCTAATCTCCTTAAAGGGAGACTTGAATACAATTGTCTGAATCAGAATTTACTGAATTGTAGAATTTTCAGAATAATACAGAATACGGTTTTGAACCACATAGAACACATAGGTCACATAGAAATGCGGAAGGAAACAGGTTCGTTTGTGGTGATGCAAATATGCGTAAAAAGGGCGATTTTGTGCGCGGGACTTATTCACAAAAATGGGATGTGGGCAAGGGTAGTCGGTGCGTATGGGAGTTGCAGCCATTAGTTTGGCAGCTACAATGTCTGATCGGTCACAAGTTTGCTGTGATATGCTCAGGCTGTAAATCTGAGGAATGGATGGAGAGGGCCTATGCCTGTGCCCTGT
>JAFDYP010000034.1 GCA_018267355.1 Bacteroidota bacterium | reverse complement strand
GAGGTCTATTATTTTACCGGAGTTGCCAGCTGCTACTGCGTCCGGCTTGATCATCGTCAGGGTGATATTGCTTGCCATTATATAGTGTTTTTTTGTGTTGTTAAATTGCGCGGCAAATGTAGCCTATCACTTGGATATATCAAATGAGTATCCGCATTTTTTATAAAACAGCAAAAAAGATATATATAATATCTGCGAAGGTATCAGCCTATCACGATACCTGCTATGGTAGCGCTGAGATAGGAGGCCAGTGTGCCGGCTATGAGCGCGCGGATGCCCAGCTGAGCCAGGTCTGCCCGGCGGCTGGGGGCCAGCTCACCTATACCGCCGATCTGCATACCTACTGATGAGAAGTTGGCAAAACCGCAGAGTGCGAAGCTTACGATGGCTTGCGCCTTCTCTGACATGGTCGCTTTGATCTGTACAAAGTTGAGGTAGGCTACAAACTCATTGATGGTCATCTTCTGGCCCATCAGCGTGGCACACTTTGTCACATCATCGTAAGGTATACCCATAGCATACGCAAAAGGCCAGAAGATCCAGCCAAAGATCATATTGAGGCTGAGGCCGGGTATGGGATTGCCAAGCAGGCCGTTTGCTTTGACCAGCAGATAGTTGATCAGTGCGATGAGCGCTATGAAGCCTATCAGCATGGCTATGACATTAATAGATATCTTCATACCATCTGCGGCACCATGAGAGATGGCGTCTATCACATTGGCATAGTGGCTCTTCACCTCTATAGATACTTTGCCCTGCGTCTGAGGTACCTCAGTCTCAGGGTAGATGATCTTGGATATGACGATAGCTGCCGGTGCAGCCATGAGGCTGGCAGCTATCAGGTAGTCTGCCTTGACCCCAAAGCCTACATACACGATCAGGATACCACCGGCTATGCAGGCCATGCTGCCGGCCATAGAGGTCAGTATCTCGCTGCGTGTCATGCCCTCCAGATAGGGACGGATCATGACCTGCGCCTCTACCTGCCCCACAAATGCACTGGCCACATTGCTCAATGCCTCTGCTCCGCTCACTTTCATGATGGCATTGACACCCTTGGCTATGATGGCTACCACACGCTGCATCAGGCCTATGTGATAGAGTATAGCTACCAGCACGCAGACCAGAATGATCGTAGCAGGAATATTAAAGGCAAATACAAATCCATTGTTCGGCCCGAAGACTTTGCCTAGCTCACTGGCATCCGGCAGCACACCTCCCAAAACGAATTTGGCTCCTTCACGTGCAAACGCTTCTATTTTTTGCATGCCTTTGCCTAAGGTTTGAAAGAATGCCTGTACAGGAGGAACTTTCAGGATCAGCAGTGCCAGCGCGAGCTGCAGCCCCAGGCCACTCAGCACGAGACGATAGTTGATCTTCTTCTTATTGTTTGATAACAAAAAGGCAACGCCCAGTATCAGCGCGATGCCTAATAGTCCCGTGAATCTCTGCATAAAAAGGCTGTAGATTAGATTGATAAACTGCAATCTAGCAAAAAATGTGAAAGATGGTACTCGTACTGATCTGCGGCTTATCTCACCAGAGTCAGGTTGCCCTGCTGACTGGTAGTGTTGCCACCGGCGCTTTTCACTGAGATGTAGTAGACATAGACACCTATTGGCTGGGCTACATTTTTATACGTACCATCCCATCCGTCTCCTGAGCTGAGGTTGATGTCATAGATTAGCTCACCCCAGCGATTGTAGATGTGAAACATCGTGATCTCAGCGCCTCTGCGCAAGATAGCTTTAAAGACGTCATTGCGCCCGTCTCCGTTTGGTGAGAAGGCGGTAGGCATGATAAAGTCGAGCTGCGAACTGGCAGTGACGAATATTTCTATAGATGCAGTAGCAGTGCAGTTGTTACTGTCAGCTACATTGACAGTATAGGTAGTGGTATGCAGTGGTGATACGACCGGTGCTACGCTGCTGACACTGCTGATATTTGAGTCAGGCGTCCAGACGATATTGTGGTATGTACCGGATGGTATGATAGTGATGGTAGTAGAGTCACCCTCCTCTATAGGCAGTGAGGCGGAAGACGACAGCGTGATACCTCCGGGGCTGTGTATATAAACACTGTCTATCGTAATGATACTATCGCAACCCAGCGCAGATGTCTGCGTGAAGGAAAGTACTGTGTCACTGCTATAGACGACACCGCCCACTGTGGCCTGGCTACAGCTATCGGTGCGATGGGTCACTGTAGATGGTGTGATGACCTGCAGATCTGTGATGCGCACCACGCTATCGCAGCCACCTACTGAGTGGGTGGTATCCCGATAGATGCCGGCAGCAGACTGATTCTGCCCACCTGCATAGTAGGTCTGACCAGTATTGATGCAGACATTATTGGGTACGGTAGTCACCACAATAGGAACGACAGTGATAGTAGTAGTATGGTAGATGCTGTCACAGCCTGTAGCTATGCTGACTATAGTATCCAGCAGGGTAGTATCTGCGGTATATGTATTTCCCAGGTAGGATACCGTACAGGTGCCGCTCACACTGGTAGAGGTATTGACCGGAGATACCACAGTCAAGGCGGTCGTCACAATACTATCGCAGCCCAGATACGAACCTCCGGTTACTGTATCCAGGTAAGTGCCGCTGGCCGTGTAGCTGTGGCTGCCTGCCGCAAAACTTTGCCCCAGGCAGATCGTAGCGGTCTGAGAATATGTCGCGATAGGGTTCACTACCACATAGACAGTTTTGATCAGGCTGTCGCAGCCATTGGTGTATTGATAGTTTTCTGTGACAGTGCTATTGCTGGTATAGGTGGTGCCATTATAGATGGTTTGACCACAGGCTGTAGGCAGCGTGATAGTATCACGGATCACGGTGTCTACAGTCAGGTTTACTACCACTATGCTATCGCAGTTATTTACTGTATGAAGGTTACTGGTATAGGTGCCCGTGTTGCTGGTGGTAGCGCCGTCAGGCAGTGTATATGGAGTACTGGCAGCGCATACAGTCACACTCACAGTATCGCGGTAGGTAGGATTTACCACCACCTGTACAGTGTCGGTCTGCACGCAGAGTGGAGAGAAAGATATATCGTCAAGGGCAAAGTCATTGCCGGAGGCGATGGTATTTTGATTTACAATGCATATTTGAGCGGAGGTGGCAGTGCCGGAGTTCCATGTAGTGT
>JAFDYP010000349.1 GCA_018267355.1 Bacteroidota bacterium | reverse complement strand
TGAGAGTCATGTGCGCCCCGCATGATGATCTTGATGCCGGTATCAGCAAACTTCTTGCGATATACTTTACCGGCCCTGCGCGTGTGAAAGAGGCTGGTCACTACGAGCAGCTTTTTGATCTGGTGAGCACGGCAGTAGCTGAGTAGCGTATCAGCCTCCTCTGCTGTACTGGTGCCATAGCGCAGTATAGTGACCAAAGAGTCGGGCACACCATTGCGTTCGATATTTTTCCCCAGAAGCTCACTCTCGTATACCGTATCCCCCATGATGAGGAATGCACGCTCGAGATTTCCGCCAGGGCATATGACATGGTGCGCATACCCATCATGAAATAACCTCGCTCCTTCATTCCCCCGGTCAAAGGCATTGCCGGATAGCACGACCATAGCATCTGCCTTTTTAGGTGCATCCTGCTTGATCAGAAAACCGGAAAAGCTACGAAGGATAGGCGTCTTGAAGACCACACCCACGGCGATGAGCATGATACATAGCGCAAGAAAGACCAGCAGGTTTCTTCTCAAAATGACCGGTATTAAACTTTGCTATTCAGCCAGGCTATCTCATCCAGGAAAATACGCTCCCTGTCTGCCGCAGGCTCGTTATGCAGCTCATGGTAGAAGCCCTGATATGGCTTGAACGTGATCAGATCTTTAGGACCATTGGCGGCGAACTGCCCTGCGCCGGCAAAGGCTATGAGCTTATCCTCTGTACCATGCAGCAGGAAGAGCGGTACACTCAGTTCTGAGGCATGCTCCAGGGCCCATTTGCCTGCATTGTAGGTGTCAAAGAAAGTTCCGGCCCTCGCCGTATTGTGTATCAGTGGGTCGGTCTCATATTTGCGAACTTCAGCTTTGTCGCGTGAGATAGCGCTGGCATCCAGATCTGCTTTCTCCGGCCACTTGGGGTAGATCACACGCATGATGCGCGCGAGCAGCAGCTTGATAGCAGGTGGATCGAATCCGAGCTTCAGCCACGGTGCAGTGGCTATCGCGCCGGCTATTTTTGGCTTGCGTCGCAGCAGGTAGTTCAGCACCATATTGCCACCCATGCTATGTCCGTACAGGAATTTAGGCACCCCCGGAAATCTTGTTTCCGCCTCATCGAGTATGATCTTGATAGAGTCCAGGCTGGCATCCAGGCTCGGAGAGAACCCACGTGGGCCTTCGGTATGTCCATGCCCATATTGATCAAAGGCCAGTACAGCATAGCCCTCGCGGCCCAGACGCTCTGCTACATGTGCGTAGCGGCCGCTATACTCGGCAAATCCATGCACGAGGCAGATCACAGCTTTCGTATTGACCGGACTCCACCCCTGTGCGTAAAAACGGGTACCATCCTGTGTCCAGTTCCACTCAAAATGATTCATTGTCTCTGTTTAAAGTGTGGAATGATTTATCATTCCTTTCAAATGTAGAAATTATCTTTGATTTATAATTCGCCTCATCTATTGCTCTTCAACTATCGCACATGAAAAGAATGCTGATACTGCTGCTCGTCATAGTACTCATCCCGGCCATCTACGTAGGTGGTTTCATCCTTTACGGTATGGCTACCAAATTCAGGCCGGAGCCTCTAGAAGATGTGGCAGTACAGCCATCAGAGCAGCCAGCTACCCGGGCCATATCCTCGCTGGATACTCTTTCATTTATGACATGGAATATTGGCTATGGCGGCCTCGGGGCGGAGACAGATTTCTTTTATGATGATGGCAAAATGATCACGACACCTCAGGAGTGGGTGATGAAGTATACCAAAGGCATCTTTGCTACGGTCAAGGAAAATCAGGATGCAGATTTCATATTCATACAAGAGGCTGACCGCCATGGCAAGCGTAGCTGGAACGTAGATGAAGTAGCTGGAATAGCAGCCAGCGCGCCGGATCACAATTATGCATTTGCTGTAAATTTTGACGTGAAATACCTGCCTTTTCCACTAGAGCCGTGGAAGGATAAGATCGGGCCGGTATATGGCGGTCTGCTCAGTCTATCTCGCTTCACACCTATGGAGAGTAAAAGAATATCCCTACCTGGCATACCAGACTGGCCAAAGAAGATCTTCTATCTGGAGCGCTGCCTGCTGATGCAGCGGTATAAGCTGCCGGATGATAAAGAGTTGGTGGTGATCAATACGCACTTTGAGGCCTATGATGATGGCTCGGTGAAAAAGGAACAGATGGCGCTCACTAAAAAGCTGCTGGAGGCTGAGTACGCCAAAGGCAACTATGTGATACTCGGAGGAGACTGGAATATCGCGCCGCCGGATTTTAATGTCAAGAAATGGGAAAAAGAGCCAAACTATGACAAGCTCTATGAGATGAATAATGACTCCAACTATATACCGGGATGGAAATACGTATACGATGGCAATACGCCGACCAATCGTAAGAATAGCCATGCCTTTGACCCTAACACTACTTTTACCACTGTGATAGACTACTTCTTTGTATCGCCTAATGTGGATGTAGTAGAAGTAAAAGGAGTCAATGCCGGATTCGAATATTCTGATCATAATCCCGTGCGGATGAAGATCACACTCAGGCCGGAGCATCCTGTCACGCCGCCGGTCGCAGATAGCGTGGCAGCCGACTCTCTCGCGGTGGTGGAGCAAGACAGCATAGCGGGAGAGCAGGTCCGCGCGCAAGATGCAAAAGACACACATAGCTCGAAGTCCATATCTGACAAAAAGATCAAAAAAGGGGATGAAAGTACTACGAAGAAAACCGCCACAGACAAAGACGCTTCTGACGGTAAGAAACCGGTGAAGAAGTCTGACAAAAAGAAGAAAGCACCGGAGAAGGCCTCTACCGAAGAATAGTAGTGCGCTTAAGCCATTACCTTCTGGCTTAGCTTCTGGCGTATCATTGATACGAGTACATCTATAGCCACATGGTTCTCGCCACCCTGTGGTACTATGATGTCAGCAAATTTTTTGGTCGGCTCGATAAACTGGTCATGCATTTTTTTGACCAGGCCATAACGCTCTATTACATCATCTACATTGCGGCCACGCTCATGCATATCACGATGGATGATACGGATCAGCCGGTCATCAGGCTCTGCATCTACAAACACTTTAATATTGCACAGGTCGCGTACCTGTACATCTGTGAAAAGGAGTATGCCCTCTATGATCACTACATGCCTCGGCTCGATAGGTATGGTGGCAGCCTGGCGGGTAGAGGTGATATAGTCATAGGTAGGCTCAGCTATGGTCTTGCCAGCCTTGATATCTGACAGATGCTGGACTATCAGCTCAAACTCGATAGAGGCTGGGTGATCAAAATTGATCAGCTGGCGCTGCTCGAGGGTCAGGTGGGCATTGTCCCGGTAGTAGCTATCCTGAGACATGACTGCGACGTCTGCTTTGGTAAATTTCTCCATGATCCGCCTGACCACTGTAGTCTTGCCAGATCCGGAGCCACCCGCTATACCTATGATGATGCTCTCCATACGGGTTTTAAAGATATGAAAAAAGCTATGCCCGGCAATTTTTGTACCCGTATCCGTGACAACCGTTTAACAATCCCGACCCTGCCTTATTGCTATTTAATTAGTATCTTTGCATCAAAATCGAATACAATGTTTGGATTAGGCACACCCGAGATAATATTGATACTGGCGGTAGTATTGGTCCTTTTTGGCGGCAAGAAAATACCTGAGCTGATGCGTGGCCTCGGTCAGGGGGTACGTGAGTTTAATGCAGCCAAGTCAAATATCAGGAATGAGATAGAAGAGGGCATGAAAGAAAAGCCTACTCAGGTTCCGCCTTCTGATACTGCCAAGTAATCTCTCTTAATTTTAGCATCTTACTATATTTGGATGCTCATCTATAAGGCTTATAGGTGAGCATCTATTTTTTTTAGAGTATAGCATCAGCATATGTACAAGACCCTGACGGAGATACAAGCCGCACTCGGCAACGGACAGACCAGCCTGAGGGACCTCGTATCCCGCTACCTGACCAATATAGAATCTAATCGCCACCTCAATGCCTTTCTGGAGGTATATGGTGAGGAGGCTATGGCGCGAGCCGCTGAGCTGGATGGCAAAACCACCGGCAGGGGCCGCCTCTACGGCATGGTGATAGCCATAAAAGATAATATCTGCTACAAAGGACACAGGGTATCTGCCGGATCGCGTATTCTGGATGGCTTTGAGTCTATATACTCAGCTACTGTAGTAGAGCGCCTGCTGGCAGCTGATGCTATCATTATAGGCCGCCTCAATTGTGACGAGTTTGCGATGGGATCGAGCAATGAGAACTCTGCCTATGGCCCTGTGCTGAATGCACTGGACAATGCACGCGTGCCCGGAGGCTCATCTGGGGGATCTGCGGTAGCTGTGCAGGCTGACATGTGCCTGGCCACGCTGGGTTCTGACACCGGCGGCTCTATCCGCCAGCCGGCATCCTTCTGCGGCGTAGTAGGATTCAAGCCTACCTATGGCCGTGTCTCCCGCTACGGATTGATCGCCTATGCGTCTTCCTTTGACCAGATCGGTCCCTTATCCCACTCTGTAGCGGATAGCGCCCTGATCATGGAGGTGATAGCCGGAGCGGATGACTATGATAGCACCGCCTCTTCTAAGCCAGTACCAGCCTACGCCTCTGAAAAATTTGACAAGAAAACCCGTATAGCCGTCCTGAGGAATACTGTAGATCACAAGGGTATCAATCCTGAGGTGCGGGCGGAGACCGAGAAGATCATAGCCAAACTGAAGGCCGAGGGCCATACTATAGATGAGGTGGATTTCAGCCTCACGGACTACCTGATACCGGTATACTATGTACTCTCTACCGCAGAGGCCTCTTCCAATCTTGCCCGCTTTGACGGAGTGCATTATGGCTACCGCTCGCCGCGTGCTACTGAGATGGATAGTGTCTACAAACTGAGCCGCACCGAGGGTTTTGGCCGGGAGGTAAAGAACCGCATCATGCTCGGCACTTTCGTACTGAGCGCAGGATACTATGACGCCTACTACTCACGGGCTCAGAAGGTACGCCGTATGCTCAGCGATCAGATCAGCGCCATATTCCGGAGCTACGACTTTATCCTCATGCCTACCGCCCCATCTGTAGCCTTCAAACTCGGTGAGAAAACGAGCGACCCTACGGAGATGTATCTGGCGGATATCTATACCGTACTGGCCAATCTGGTAGGTGTGCCTGCCATTTCTCTGCCTCTGGCAAAGAACTCAGAAGGTCTACCCATAGGTATTCAACTCATGGCCGAAAAGCATGAGGATGCGAAACTCTTTGGCTATGCCCGTACACTGATGAACTAAGCCCCGAGTTGAGCTAGTTTTTCCATGATCCAGGTCTTGTCGGCTATATTGGCAGTACTTTCTATACTCTTCCTGAGCCCACTTAACTTTACCTTATTTTTGGGATCAGCGCGGTATAGCTTCATAGCAAACCGGGCGAAATTGCCATAGTTGGACTGATTCTGCTCAGAGATTACTTTTTTACGCCTCAGCAATATGCGGAAGCTTTCCTTGAGTGATTGCAAAGGTTGATACTCTCCGAGTTCATAATAGGTTTTCATAAGCGTCGTCTTGGAGTCCAACAAATAGAAGATATCATTATACTCCACGTTTTGTAGTAGCTCCAGCACCTTGTCATATTTAGCTATCGCAAAATAATATCGGGCCTTGTTAAATGTATAAGCGTTTTGCTGCTCAGACTTTGTTAGTTTGTCTATATATGACTCAATGAAATTTTCTGTCCAGTCATACTCCTTATTACGCAAGCCGATGGTTACTATATTTTTATAATCCCACGGAGTCATGACCCCATTCTCCATCATCAGGCTACGTTGGAGTGCATCTTTATACAGCTGAAATATTTCGGCTTGATAAAATTGCTGGCCTTTGTTGATCTTGCGTATGCAATAGTTGAGGGCAAATGCGAATATCTCCT
>JAFDYP010000348.1 GCA_018267355.1 Bacteroidota bacterium | reverse complement strand
TATAACAAAGATACAAGCTGATGATATACATACGAGTTGAAATGTTTGATCCAGGAGTAGCCGATCTTGGCCCTGCGGTAGGAGATGAGCACGTCTGCGCGGTGCGCATGGCTGCAAAAGGCCTCATAGAGATCGGGAGTCAGAGGACTATCGGCTGGTACACATAGGAGATGCCTCTTTTGAGCGAGCGAGATACCAGTGCGCACAGCGCTGCCAAAACCTTCATTGCGCAGCTTGTGATACACCTGAATGAACTCCCTGTCGGCAAAGTGTGTGTCCAGCACCTGTGCTGTGCTGTCTGTGCTGCCGTCATTGACTACTATGATCTCAAAGTCTGCATCTACAGCGATCAGTATATCCAGTGCCTGTCCGACGGCACTTTGAATGATCTCTTCTTCATTGTATGCCGGTATGAGTACAGAGACTGCAAACGGAGTCATCAGAGGTAGATTTTTTTTCCATCCTGTCGTATAGACTCCTGCGCAGCCTCGAGTACACGTACTACGCGGGCGGCATAGGCGGCATCTGTGATGGGCACCTCCCGGCCCCTGATACAAGATGAGAAATGATGAAACTCTGTCACCAGAGACTCAGTATACTGCAGATTGGGGATCACGATCTGGCCATCCTTCACCGATACCTGAAAGCTGCCAAAGTCACCAGGAGTACTTTGATAATTTTTGCCGGTATCGATAATCTTTAGCTTCTCAGAGACAGAGATGTCATCAAATATCATCATTTTCTTTTCTCCTACTACCTTGACCAACCGCTGCTTGATAGGATCGAGCCATGAGACGCCGATACCGGCTATCACCTTGCCGGGAAATTCCAATTGCATGAACGCCACATCCTCTATGCCCTCCTTTACAAAGCAAGAGCCACTGGCCATTACAGATAGTGGCATGTGCCCCATCATGGATATACAGATGGCGACATCATGCGCAGCCAGGTCAAATACTACGCTCACATCTGAGCGCATAGGCCCCAGACCCATACGCATGAGCTGCAGATAGCGTATTGCGCCCAGGGCATCATCATCTATCATCTGCTTCATGTAGCGTATCACCGGGTTATACTCAAACACGTGACCCGTCAAAAGTACTACCTTGTGCTCTTGAGCCAGTGTGTATAGATACCCACACTGAGCAGATGTCTGTGCCAGGGGTTTTTCGCAGAGTACATGTTTGCCCGCTCTGATGAGCATCTCTGTGAGTGCCAGATGAGTATTCACAGGAGTGCAGATCACTACAGCCTCGATATCCGGATCGGATGCCACCGCCGCTACATCGTCTACAAAGCGGACATGAGGATGGCGCACGGCCAGTGCGGTAGTCTTTGCTCCATCTGTATCGCAGATCACGCAGAGTGTGGCTTCCTCTGAATTTGAGATGATCCGCAAAAAGTTTGCGCCCCAGTATCCGCAGCCGACCAGTGCAAATTTTATTTCGCGGGATTTCATTTTAGTAAATATCGAAAGATTATTCAAAAAAAGGTCCTTCCGGCTCACGGAGTGGTCATATCAGCTACACGCAGCCACATAGTCTAAGACTTAAACAGAGGCAGCGTGTCAAATTTATGCTGAAAGATGGCAGTAGTCTGATCAGCCGGGGCATCAAACCACTGCTGGAGTACGGACGTGAATATGGATTTGAAATCATACTGCATGGCCAGATTGTCGTCTACTGAGACCTTGTCGGGAATGAAAGGATTCTTGCCGATGAGCTGCGTGTCTATGCTATTTCCAAAGAATAGGATAGGCTGTGACGAGCCATGGTCTGTACCAAGCCCGCTGGTAGAGGCTATACGCCTGCCAAACTCTGAAAATGTCATGCCTGCAATATCATCTTCGCGGCCCATATGCACGACATCATCCCAGAAGCATGCGATAGCCTGAGATAGCTTGCCCAGCAGATTAGCATGGTTGCCTTTGGTGCGGTCTGAGGCAGATACCTGCTCTACATGTGTGTCAAAGTTCTTGAGATCTACTACATATACAGAGGTGTCGAGTCCGCCATGGATAAGCTGTGATACGACCTTCAGCTGATCTGCCAGGGAGTTCTCTCCTTTTTTGGGGTACAGCTTAGAACTGGCAAACGGGGTGTCAAGGGCTTTTTTGACGGTAGCAGAATACTTGTCTGTCTGCAATAGTATTTCGCGGATCACTTTAACCTCATCTTCTCCAAAACTAAGAGATGCCTGATGCTGGTCTTCGGTGCCGGACGCACCAAAGGGAATAGCCGGATTGACCACGATACTCATATCCATCGCCTTGCCCTGAAAGAGGAATGAGCCTGTATCTCCTATCTTGATGCCGGGAGGATCCGGCTGCGCCTTGCTAGGGTAGCCATCAGGATAGTTTTTAAACCGGCCCTCGAGGTAGCGTGCCATCCAGCCGGTATATAGCGCCTGTGAAGACTCCGAGCCCGTGAGCCAGATATCAGAAGAGCGGAAGTGGGAGAAGTTGGGATTGTCATAGCCCACACCCTGCACGAACCCCGCCAGGCCATGATCATACATGTCCTGTATGCCTATCAGTGCTGGATGTAGACCGGCTATAGATGTACCCTTGATGGGCAGGATCTTGTTTTCCGGTAGATAGATATTAGGCCGCGCCCGGGTGAGCCGGCCATAGTTATCATCCATGGGTATCAGTGTGTGGAGGCCGTCATTGCCCCCGAGTAGCTGAATGAGTATAAATATTTTTTTCCCAGTACCGCTCTTGCGCGTATGACAGGCCTCCACGGCGCGGAGCAGGGGATACATAGATGCTATGATCGCAGAGTTTCTGACAAATTTTCTCCTGTTCATCTTATAGCATTTACATCATATGGTACTCCGGCAGGCATAGGAGCCGTGAAAAAAACATTCTCAATCGGGCATCGAGTACTTCCTTCGTTTCTTTGTCGTCCGGGTCTGTTTCCAGTTTTTTCCAGGCCTTGGTCCAGTAGTAGTCTGTATCCATGCCGGATACCAGATGTCCCTTGAGGTGGTCAATGCTGGATGCCGACAGCGGTACAGCACACATCATATCCGTGACCTGTTTCACAAATCCATCGAGCTGCCCCGGATTTTTGAATTGTTTGGCAAAGTTGAAAAAGTCATAGCTGATATTGTACCCGTTGAAGATCAGACCCTCGTGCGTACTGATTCCATCTGAGAGTTTGCGGCGCATACTGAGGCTCGCAGAGTTGATCCACCATTGGTGAAACTTTGGCGGCTGATAGTATGCCGGCCAGCCTGATACAGATGGAGGGTCTCCTACACGCATGGCCAGGTCCTCGCATGCCAGGTGGTACTGCACCCACGGCTCATGACAGTCTGCTAGATTGGTATACGTCTTGTGCGGAGCCAGGTATACAGTGACGCCTATCTCTTGAGTCGAGCCCACCAGAAACTCAACAGAATTTTTGACAATGCAGCCGCGAAACACAGGATCAAAAAAGTGCTCACTGCCGAGCAGGGTGTGTAGCACGGGGATGATCTCATAGTTGTGGCTACGGTATATCTCGGCCAGAGGATGTATGATCTCCTCTTCTATCTTATCATCTATATGCGCGTATACAAACCAACGATACAAATTGCGGCACACAAAGCGGGCAGCCTCCTTCTTTCTCAGGATCATATCTATCAGCTCATCTGTCTCTGCTGCTCCTGCCATACCTGTACGGCCTTTGATAGTCGTATTGTCAAAAAAGGCGGAGAAGTGTTTGTCTGCTGTCTCATGCTGCGCTGGGTCAAAGACGCCCACACATTTTTCCTTGTCATCTCTCCATCCGGTCAAAACCCGCGCCGCAGCTTTGACATCTGCCTCTGTATATTGTACACCATAGCCCTTGCCCAGAGTAAAGAGCTCCATCAACTCCCGCCCATAATTCTCATTTGGAGCTGATTTAAAATTTGTATTGCCACCCAGATAAACCAGCATGGCTGGACTAGTGGTGCCCTCGCGGATGAGGTGGCGGAAATTTCCGAGAGCATGCTTATGCAGCATGGCAACATAGAAATATGAGTAGCGGCTATCCTTTACCACATCAGTTTCTGTCACAAAATGATTGTGCCAGAAAAGGGTCATTTTTTCTGTGATAGAAAAATCGCGATTGATGATCAGCCCCATCCACCACATGCGAAACATGATCTTGCGGCGATAGTTTACTTCATCATTCTCATAGGGTTGGTATACCCATGTATCACCTACCTTGATCTTAGGATTCAGGTCTACGCCGTCTGATAGCTCCTCGCGGGCCTCAGGCGGAGCAGGAGATGGGGTCAGCAGCGCCTGCAATGTAGCCTGGAGAGATCTGCCCCGATAGTAGGCCAGTTCCTTGTGCCCTACGCCCATGAGGCACCTCCTGGTGAGGTGCAACAGCTCGGCATCTTCGTATCTGCCGGTATATGGTTTCAGACTATATGTAGAGATTGCAGCCATTATACGTACAGTCCAAATTTAATGAGTTGTATCTTTATTTCCCAAAGCTGCGCTTATGACATATGGCAGTGCTATCCGGGCCTTATTGAGCTCGCCAGCACTATCCAGGTGGCAGTCGTCCAGCCAGCAGTGAGGATCATGTATAGAGTCCATAGTAAAAGGGATAACCGTGGCTCCGGTCGGCGCGGCCAGACGAGCAGATATCTGTACATTGAGAGCGCACATGGCCCGGTACGGGGCACTGCTGATCACAAAACTGTCGCGTTCATTCACTATATTAGGCAAAATGAGCAGGGCGGCGCCATCTGCCCTGATCTCAGTATACAGGCTCTGTGAGTTTCTGTAAAAGGGGATGAAGCGATAATCGTGAGAAGAAAAAACGTGTGGCATATCCATGTCTGTCCACTTGATATACTGCTGTCCTCGCTGGCGCAGGTAGCACTGCCGGCCACTGATACCACTATAATAGAAGTTCTCATAAAACAAGCGGATGACCAGGTAGCTGAAAAAATAAGAATGCATGAAAAACCGTGCAGGCTGGGGCAGCGGCTCCAGGTGAAACTGTAACCTGCGGTAGTGTGTATAGTCCAACTGGAAATCAGCATTGGCATTCTCCATCACCTCTGCATCATTCACTCCGCTATGTATGATGACTATGTCAGGTCTGTAGTACCGATATTTGAAAAGATACTGCTCCAGCTCCTCGGCAGAGGTGCCTGCCTCCAGGCCGGCATTGATCACCTCGGCTCCGCTATATAGTGCAGCCAGGTGCTGGTCACGCCTGATCTCCTGATCCAGCAGGCCCTGTAGCCGCGCGGGATAGGTCTGTGAGGGGTCTGGCACACCGAGGCCATAGGTGGTAGACCCGCCTATACACAGTACACGTAGTTTGCCGCTTTTTTTCAGTGGTACCTTGTCGCCTCTATAGCCGGCCTCATTGTGCTGTACTACTCCGTTCTTGCTATAGCCGGGGTATGGCACATAGCCGAGATAGGGCAGCGTCATATACCGGGGCAGGTGGTCGGCGGTAGTATCACCCATGAGCATAGATCGAACCCTGAAGTAGTTTTTGGTATTGACCCAGTCAAAGGAGCGGCTATCGATGAGCATGGCTATGTAGCCTATCACCTCTAGCGCTACTATGAGAAAGACAAAAATGAAGATCCTGAAAATTACAGTTCTTTTCACCGCAGGAGCGATTTATCCTTTTAGCCAATGCTCTCTAAAGTAGGGAATATTACGCCGTTTTTCTTTTTCGGCCTGGATCATACGGTATATCTCCTCTCCGCTCACTGCGGGCACCTCATATGGAAACTCTTGCACCTTGTCACCAAACAGGGGGCGCTCACCGATATTGTGGTACCGCAAAAAGAAATCGTCCGGCATCAAGTACTTTTCTACCGGAGATCCTGGCGTAGCGGCCTTGTAGTAAAAAGCCAGACCTGCCTCAGCGGAAGTGATGCCATATGCTATTACCAGTCGTTCTTTGTCCGTCATATTGGGAGGAGAGGCGTGCAGTACGGCATGATTCAAGATAAAAGCCTGACCCGGCTTCATGGGTACGATAAACATATTTTCCCATAGCATTTCCTCGCTGCCGCGATAGCTGATAGGTATATTATTGTTCCTGTATTTGTCAAAGAAAAGATGGCTGCCGGGCAGGACTCTCAGAGCGCCATTGTGCTCATCTACAGCCTGCGTGGGTATCCACACAGTGGCAGAGGCATATCTTTTTTCGTCCACTACCGACCAGTCCTGGTGTACATTTACTTTGCTGTTTTCACCGGGCGCCTTGCATAGAAAAGTGCTACCCAGCTTTTTATAGTGGATGAAAGCGCGATCCATATCTGCCTGGAGCGCCGCATCCATATCTGCAAAGAGTTTATCTTTTACCTGCTGATCGGCTATGGTCGCTCCTGATGAGAAGCCGGAAGGTACAGACTCGTTTATATTATAAAATTGCCGGGCTATCTCCTGCACTGTGTCTGCCGAGGTCAGATCTATGACCACATATCCATCCCGCTCAAAAAGCTCCTGATGTACAGGATCTCTAAATATTTGTTGGATCTTCATTTTACTATTGTAAAATAAATAATTATCTCTGTCTATTCCTTAGAGATAAAGCTCTGATAGATGTCAGTAATAGCCTGGTGTGAGTAGCAGCGCAGTGGATATGGACAGGCCGTCAGCCCGGGTGCTGGCAGCTACCGCACTGGTGGTGACAGCCATATGCTTCTTATTCACGTATCTCTACTACGGGTTTTACTACGTAGAGTATGAGGGCATGTTTGATAGCTTTTATAGTGGCAGGCTCACAGATGGCATGCCATTTCGCTCCATTTACTTTCTGGGCAATATCGGTCTATCATACATCTATTCTGCACTGTACGAGTGGGTGCCGGCTGTAGAGTGGATGTCATGGATACTTTATGCATATCTTTTTCTATCGTGCTGGCTCGCGCTCTATATACTACTGCACCTACTCAGCGAGGTGATCCCCCTTGGCTTCGGCTGCATCATAGCCGGTATGGTCTATCTTCTGGTCTTTGCAGATCACAATATTCACTTTCTTTTCACACGCGTGTCCTATATGATAGTAGGCGTGGCCTTGATAGCGATAGTATATTTTTTCCGGGAGAGAGATAGCATCCGCAGGAGACCACTGCTCTTTTTGCTGCTCAATGCCTGGTGTGTGATCGGAGTGCTGACCCGGGTAGAGTCAGCTACGGCAGCCTTGCTGCAGGTATTGTGTTTTGCCATCTACTACATCACAGACGTCAGACAGCTCGTACGTTGTTTCTTATTCCCCATAGTATTTGTGGGATGTGTGCTGGGGGGTATAGCCTATGACCTGAGGACCACGATCGAATATTACAAACAGGTAGAGCCAGAGATAGAAGCTCAGCTTACAGATAGGGAGAATGCTGTGCCGCTATCTGCCATGCATACGCATATTGACTCTGTAAAGTGGGCAGCTGTGCGAGAGATCATGTGGCCAGACCCCCGGGTGCTCACCCCGGCCTACATGCGCTCACTGATCATGCCGGAGCAAAAGTTTTTCACCGACATACGTCAGTGGAAACGATCAGTGAGCAGCGTAGCACAGATCATATCGCGCTACTGGTACCTATGCCTGATAGCTGCATGGATGGCTATGGGGCTACTGATCAGCAAGACGAGTTTTTCTGTGAGTGGATGGCTGAGATGGGCGATTTTTACTAGTTCTTTTTGGTGGCTGATACTGATGCAGACATATACGGACAAGATCAACGACAGGTCGTTTAATCCGCTGATAAGTATATTCTTGCTCTGCTATATAGTAGCGCTATCTCCCTCCTTTATTCGGCTGAGGCGTATGGTTGTCATTCTTTTTCCAGTCCTGGTGCTGCTCATGATACACCTGTCACGACTGTCTGATGCGGCGCAAAACCTGGAGACAGATTGGAAAAAATACCAAGCTACGGTAACAATAATAAGGGGGGTAGCCCGGGACAAGATATTGGCAATAAACTCGGCGTCCTGTGATTACTTGTTTTTGAGCAATAAACCATTTCATTCTTTTGATTTTTCTGCCTTTCGAAAAGTCTATGTGACGGACGGTTTTAATATTCCTTTTTTGCCTTACTACAGAAGATATTTAGAGCGTGAGTGTCAATGCGACGTAGCAGATTTTCCATCATTTTGGAGATTTCTGCACGATCATCGTGCCGAAGTGATAGTAGTATCTACGCCTAGCCGTATGAAACTGTTGACTGATTACCTGCTGGCTGTCCATCATTATGACCTGTCTATTTCTGAAATAGCCGTATCTGGTCTACCCGAGGTAGAAAAGAGCGACTACCCCGGTTCTTTCACAAAACTTGCAGTTTATAGATTAAAGAATTATTGAATTTTCTTATTTTTGGGATAAATCTACTGGAAT
>JAFDYP010000347.1 GCA_018267355.1 Bacteroidota bacterium | reverse complement strand
TGTGCATGCGTAAGCCCATGAACATACCTGTAAGCTTTTACTTTACCTGCAAAAGTATCGGGTAGAATCGGAGGTAGTTGCCCGATGAATTGTATGATTTTGGCTACATACTTTGCGGTGGGATCAGCCTTGTTGTTTTCCCAAAGCGTTATACAGTCTTCAGTTACTTCTATGATATCGGCTACGTCCTTTTGGAGTAGCCTGCGCTCCATTCTTTTCCGCCGTAACCAGTCCCCTAGTGTTTTGGGATTTGCTGGAAAGCCCTGCCCATAAGGCTTTGGCACTTTTACGTCGATCTCGGAAAAAGGCAACACAACCACACGGATTCATGCAATCTTCTATCCCGAAGGATAATGGGAGTAAACCACTGGTTCAGAGTTATGTCTAATGAGAAACCATCTAAAGAAATGAAATACCGTATCCTATACCGAACCTCAAAAATAGATAAGCCCCCAACTTTTTTATCGTCAGGGGCTTATAACAATTATTTGAGGTCGGAAGCGGATTCGAACCGCTGTAGCAGCTTTTGCAGAGCTGAGCCTAGCCACTCGGCCATCCGACCCTTTTACCCCTTTTGGGGGAATGCAAATGTAGAATAAAAACCTGAATTCAAAAGGGCTGTCGGATAAGATTATTGATGCATATGATCCGCTCAGATATATGCGCCGACTGTGGATAGGGTATTGAAAACACCCCCTTCCTTAACACTTCTCTTTAGTACCTTAGCGCCGCACTTTTTCAATCACAAATCTACTATGACCCAGCACCTCTCAGACCGCATCACCCACATGCAGGAATCTGCCACCCTCAAAATGGCCAAGATCTCCCGCGAGCTCAAGGCGCAAGGCCTCGACATCATAGACCTCAGCATCGGCGAGCCGGACTTTGACACCCCCCAGCACATCAAGGATGCAGCCAAGCGCGCCATAGATCAGGGCTACACCCACTATACCCCCGTACCGGGCTATCCCGAGCTGCGCAAGGCCATCGCCGCCAAGCTGAAGCGTGACAACAAACTGGACTATACCCCCGCGCAGATAGTCGTATCCACGGGTGCCAAGCAGTCCATAGCCAATGTGGTCCTGAGCCTGATCAATCCCGGTGATGAGGTGCTCCTCCCCGCTCCTTACTGGGTCAGCTACTCTGCCATAGCAGACCTGGCCGAGGGCAAGTCTATAGAGATACCTGCCACGCTGGAGACCAACTTTAAGGTGACTCCTGCACAGCTGGAGAAACATATCACTGATCGCACCCGCCTTATCATCTTCTCCTCGCCGTGCAATCCTACCGGCTCCGTGTATAGCCACGACGAGCTGCAGGCACTGGCACAGATGCTCACGAAGTACCCTGACGTCTACGTGATCTGCGATGAGATCTACGAGTACATCAACTATACCGGCCAGCCACACACCAGCCTTGCCTCTTTCCCTGAGATCAAAGACCGTGTCATCACTGTCAATGGCTTCAGCAAGGGCTTTGCCATGACAGGCTGGAGGCTCGGCTATATAGCTGCCCCTGTATGGATAGCGCAAGCCTGTGACAAGATGCAGGGCCAGATCACCTCAGGCACCTGCTCCATCGCTCAGATGGCCGGCGTAGCTGCCGCTACTGAGAGCCTGCAGCCCACCTATGATATGGTCGCAGAGTTTCGCAAGCGCCGCGACCTCGTATACGGCCTGCTGAAAGAAATACCCGGCATCAAGGCAAACCTGCCTGATGGTGCTTTCTACTTCTTCTTTGACATCAGCTCCTTCTTTGGAAAGAAAGGCGGCGACACAGTGATCAATAGTGCTGAGGACATGAGCGGCTACCTGCTGCGCGAGGGCCAGATCGGCCTCGTGAATGGCGAAGCCTTTGGTGATCCTAACTGCATCCGTCTATCCTACGCCGCCTCTGAGGAGAAGCTCCTGAAAGTTTGCAGCCGTCTGAAAGAGGCATTGGCCAAACTGGCTTAAATACCGTTATTTGCACCGGCGGCTATCACCGTCTGCCTAAAATATAGCAATGTCAGAAAAACTCGACTTCAATAATGTAAGAGTACTCGTGATCGGAGACATCATACTCGATCATTACATGTTTGGTCAGATACACCGCATCTCCCCGGAGGCACCGGTGCCGATAGTAGATATAGAGTATGAGGAGAACCGCCTCGGTGGCGCTGCCAATGTGGCCCTCAATCTCAGCGAGCTGGGTGCAAAGCCTACCCTCATGTCCGTGATAGGAGATGACAAGAGCGGCCGCACTGTCTTTGAGCTGCTGAAGAAGAATCAGATCCACCATGACTACATCATCACCTCCCAGAGCCGCACCACCTCACACAAGACGCGCATCTATGACGATGAGCGCCAGGTGGTACGCTTTGACAAGGAGGATGACTCTGACCTCAGCGCAGAGCTGGAGGCCCAGCTGATCAATGACTTTGACGAAGTGATCCGCGAGCATAAGTTTCACGCCATCATCCTGCAGGATTACAATAAGGGCGTACTGACCAAAAAGTTCATCAAGCACGTGCTGCTACAGACCACCAAGCGCAATATACCGGTAGCTGTAGATCCTAAGGAATACAACTTCTTTGAGTACCAGCAGATAGACCTCTTCAAGCCAAACATAAAGGAACTCGGTGAGGCGCTACAGATGAAGATAGACCCCAAGAGCATCACCAGCCTGCGCAAAGCCGCTGAAGAACTGAAAAAGAAAAACCGCTTTGACAATCTCCTCCTCACGCTCGGCGCCAATGGCGTATTTGTTTATACAAAAGACGGAGATTCATTTGTAGTATCCGCACGTCCTATCAAGACCGCAGATGTCTCAGGCGCCGGAGATACCGTGATCAGCATCGCTACACTTTGCTTTATCAAAGACTTCCCATTCAAAAAGATCGCGCAGCTCTCAAACGCTGCCGCCGGCAAGGTGTGCCGCAAAGTAGGCATCGCACCGATCTCCCTGAAAGAGCTCAAGAACTAGACTATTTGTGATAGGCCACGCGCAGGCCTGCATAGTAGTTTCTGCCCGGCGCAGCATTATAGTACCTTCCGCCTGCGGCATTCAGGTCGTTGCCCAGGCTATATTTCTGATCCAGCAGGTTATTTACTGCCGCATATAGCTCCAGGTCGCAGCGTTTGAAGCTATGCTTCCATCCTACCCTGCCCTCCAGCAGGTGATAGTACCGCGCCCAGGTAGTACCGGCATCGTTTAGCGGCAGGCTGGCAGTATAGCCATATTGCGAGAAGAGATAGAAGCCTATCGGCATATCCAGCATTTCATTGACGGCCAAAGTATGTGGTGGTACACCAGTCAGGTAGTGGCCGCTGTAGTCCGCCGCCCCACTGCGATAGTTGCCAAACCGGAAATGATAGTAAGTATAACTTGCCATTAGTTTTAGCCCTGTATGGAGACGTCCCTCTGCTGTGCGCACCGGCCATAAGACTACTTGCGCCTCGGCCCCGAGTTGATGCGTATTGCCTGCATTTACAAAGAAGTTATTGCCCGCACTATCCGTTCGCCCAGATATGGCACGGTCCAGTTGATAGTAGAATACATCCGCATCCAGGTATATGATACCTCTTCTGTCATGATACCTGATGCCCGTCTCATAGTTCCAGCCCTGCTCCGGCTGCAGCCCTGCAGAGACCACGAGCGCAGAGGGATGTATCTCGGCTATGGTAGGGGGAGAGTAGCCGCGGCTCACCGAGGCGCGCCATGCCAGGCCATCAGTGATCTTCACCGCCAGTGCCACGTGGGGCATCACCTGCGTAGCAAATTGAACATTCGTAACAGCCGCATCCCGCAGAGGGGCCAGCGCCTTGTATTGGTACCAGTTATAGTTGATACTTGCGCCTGCTTCTATCGTGACGCGCTGTATGACTTCAGCAGTAAATCGCGAAAAGGCGTAATACTGCCCGGCGTTGAACCGATACGAGGTCTGCACAGAGTCTTTGACGCCGCGATCATTGCCAAAGTCTGTGATACCCGATAGAAACTGTTGCCCCTCCAATCCATTCACCCATGACCATTTGAATTTGTACGACCTCTCACCTGACCAGTCAAAATAAGTGCGTATCCCCACATTGTTTTCATTCCGTGTTTCATAGTTGGTGATAAATGGATTGCTAAACCCGGTATGCAGTACTGTTAGCGCCGTCACATTTTTTACCACCGGTGAGAGCTGTGCAGAGTGTGATACCCCACCTAGTATAGACTGATTATACACGGCTGCTTTCTGGTCTGATGCGCCGGGCAGCGTAGTTGTGGCTGGCCGTGCAGCACGCGGATCAGCATTGTACTGTGCCAGCGTCAGTCCCCCTGGTGTGTGATAGCCGAGGTCCGTGAAGAGGACCAGGAATTTCACATCGTTTGTTTTTGAGTATCGGTATCGCTCCAGTATCTGGGTGGTCCACTGCTGGCTGCTGCTATTGCGCCGATAGCCGTCTGATCTCATATAGCTGAGCGCCACATCAGACTCCAGTCGCTTATAGCTGTTCTGAAAGTGTACCCTACCCTGCGCATATCCATATGATCCTGTCTCTGCCATCGCACTCAGGCGAAAAGTATCCTGACGCCGCTGCACAGGATCGATCAGCATCACGCCTCCGGTATTCGCTCCATAGACGCTGCCCTCCGGCCCCTTGATCACTTGTATATATGCCGCGTCTGATGGGTTGATAAGATTGAGGTAAGTATTACCACCCGCATCAGTCAGGCAAAAGTCACTGAGGTAGACCCGGATATTGCGCACACCAAATGGCGACCTCAAAATACTCCCTCTGATAGATAGCCGGTAGCTGGATGGAGATCTTTCCTCCATACGTACACCAGGCATTGTATTCACAGCAGAGAGCAGCGATGAAGACTGATGAGTAGCAATGTCAGTAGCGCCAATAGTAGTCACAGACACAGGCGACGTCAGCAGCGGCTGCTCACGGAAGTAGGCATGGATAGCTACTTCAGGCAGTGGCTGAGTGGCCTGTATATCGGAGTAAATATATGGCTGCGCAGTGTCTACCTGACCGGATGAAGTATATACACGCGTAAAAATCAGAAAGATCGTAACGTAATATAGCCTCATTCAGCAACAAATTAACTCCTGACAAGGTCGCTTATTTCGCAGAAACGCGCCACACTGCATTGCCTCCATCATCTGCCACCAGCAGGGATCCGTCCGGCAGTACTGCCACTCCTACGGGGCGTCCATACACCTCGCTCTTCTTTTCATCCGCTATAAATCCTGTCAGAAACGGCTCCAGCGCACCAGACGGTTTGCCACTGGCAAAGGGCACAAAAGCGACCTGATAGCCGGTAAACTCCGGCCTGTTCCACGAGCCATGCTGCCCGATGAATGCCCCGCCATGATAGCGTACAGGAAAAGACTTGCCATCATAAAAGGTAAAGCCCAGAGATGCGGTGTGTGGCCCTACTGCCATGTCCGGCACGATAGCCTTTGCCACCAGGTCCGGGCGCTGTTCTTCTTTTTTGATACGTGGGTCCGTATGCTGGCCATAGTAGGAGAAAGGCCAGCCGTAGAAACCGCCCTCTTTCACACTCGTGATGTAGTCGGGCACCAGGTTATCACCCAGTTCATCGCGTTCGTTCACAGAGGTCCAGAGAGCGCCGGTAGTGGGGTTCCAATCCATACCGCACGGATTGCGCAGGCCATTGGCATATATCTTCTTGTCTGAGCCATCTAGGTTCATCTCTATGATCTGCGCTCTGCCTTCTTCTTTGTCTACCCCATCCTCTGCATGATCGGTACCTGAGCCTACTGCCACATACAGTTTGGTACCCGCTTTGTTGGCTACGATGTTTCGTGTCCAGTGCCGTCCATTACCGGCCAGCGCCGTGATCGTTTTGCCGCTGCCGGTTATCTTGGTCGCATCCGGTGTATAGTCATAGGCATAGACCGCATCCATGCACGCTAAATAAAATTTATCTTTCACGATCACCATCCCAAATGGTGCTTCCACGCCCTCCAGATAGGTATAGCGCCCTTCATATTTCCCGTTCTTATTGACATCTCGAAACAGGGTGATTCTATTGGCAGTAGGCGCGGCACCCTTATTGGAGAGATCTTTGACCAGCGTCGCCACTTTCATCTTCACACTACCCTCGTGATGAGCCTCGGCTACAAATACGTCCCCGTTTGGCGCCACATATACCATGCGTGGGCTCTTCAGATCACCGGCAAATCGTGTCACTGTGAATCCGGCGGGTGCCACAGGAGTTTTCCCCTCGGGCCATCCTATGATGTGGCTGT
>JAFDYP010000346.1 GCA_018267355.1 Bacteroidota bacterium | reverse complement strand
TCACTATTGCGGTCTATCATGCGCTCTTTTATGAGGCCTACCGTAGCTGGTTTGGGGTGCTGGCCGCGCAGTATCCTCAGCGCATTATACTGTTGAGGCGTGATGTCATATTCCTTAAACAGTTTTTGCTGTATATAGTCTATGATGCTGTAGACATAGTACACGCCGACAAATGCCTTGTGGTATTCGTCATTAAATTTCTTCTGCTTGATGATCTCCTCCAATGTACCCATGTTTGCTAAACTAACAAATTCCGACGAATCACGATTTTATATAATAGAAAGGGGATACATCTGTGCATCCCCTTTCATTATAACCAAACCCAAAATTATTTCTTGACCAGCTCCGCATTGACGGTGATGGTCACATCATCTCCTACAGCTACCCCACCTGCATCCAGTGTCTTATTCCATGATACGCCATAGTCCTTTCTGTCTACAGTAGTAGTAGCCTTGAATCCCGCACGGTTATTGCCGTATGGATCTTTCACAGTACCGTTGTATTTCACCTCCCAGGTCACCTTTTTGGTCACGCCTTTCATAGTCAGGTCGCCTGTCAGTTCGTACTTCTTGTCGTTGATCTTCTTGATGTTCGTACTCTTGAATGTGATATCGGGAAACTTGGCCGCGTCAAAAAAGTCCGGGCTCTTCAGGTGGCCATCACGCTTTTCATCATCAGTATTGATAGAGGCTACCTTGATCGTAAAGTTTACACCCAGGTCGCTGAAGTCGGACTTTTCAGACTTCACCTCGCCGGAGAAATCCTTAAAGTTGCCCGTCGCCTCAGATACCACCATGTGCGATACGCTGAAGTTGATAGAAGAATGTGTTTTGTCCAGAGTCCAGCTCTGAGCCGTAGCTGCAGCCGCCATAGATACGCCGGCCAGGAGGATGAAGAGTTTTTTCATTTTTAGTGTCGTTTTGATTTATGATGCAAAGGTAAAGCATAACATTTAATGTTGCAACATTTATTATTAAAAACTGTTAGCACCTTTCCTTCGTCTCATTATGGATAGTTTGAATAAATTGTACTCAGTTTTCACCCCACATCCCGATCTAATATCATGGAAGTAACCAGACTCTTTGACTATCTCACTGTCATGGCCGCAGAGCGTCCTGACCAGCCATTTCTCGCATCTAAAGTGACCGAAAATGGAGTGAAGCAGTGGAAGTCCTATACATTCAAAGAAGTAGCAGAGATATGCGACAAAGTAAGCCAGGCGCTGCTAGACCTCGGTATCCGCAAAGATGACAAGGTAGCCCTCTGCGCGCCAAACAGGCCTGAGTGGAATTTCATAGACATAGGCTGCCAGCAGATCGGCGCGATACTCATACCCCTCTACCCTACCGCTTCTACCAACGACTTCCGTTTCATCTGCAATGATGCCGAGGTCAAACTTGCCTTTGCCGGAGATCAATCACTCTACAAGAAACTAGCTGAAGTTAAAAGCGATATACCATCTCTGCGCGAGATATACACCTTCGATCCGGTAGAGGGCGCGCCGAGCTGGAAAAGCCTGATCGATAAAGTGACTGACACCAGCGCGGTGCAGGAAGCAAAGAAGGCCGTCAATGAAAAAGAGATGGCTACCATCATCTATACATCAGGTACTACCGGCAATCCGAAGGGGGTCATGCTGAGTCACTACAACATGGTGAGCAATCTGAAGGATACGGATAAGATATTGCCATTCCAGGGTGGCGGCAAGTCACTCAGCTTCCTGCCGCTCAGCCATATCTATGAGCGCGTAGGCTTCTTTGCCTATCTCAAAAACGCGATCCATATCCACTACGCAGAAAACATGGATACCATCGCAGAGAATCTCAAGGAGGTGCAGCCGTTTGTCTTTACTACTGTGCCGCGCCTGCTGGAGAAAGTCTACGAGCGCATCATGGAGCGGGGCAACTCTCTCTCCGGTATTACCAAAAAACTTTTTGACTGGTCACTGCATCTCGGCAATCGCTATCAGCTCAATACCAACCTCGGCCTATGGTATAATATACAGCTGGCCGTAGCGCGCAAACTGGTCTTCAGCAAATGGCAAGAGGCTCTCGGCGGTCATGTGCGCTTCATCATCACCGGCGCTGCTCCGCTGCAGCCGCGCCTGGGCAGGCTATTCAGTGCGGCAGGTGTGATCGTGCTGGAGGGTTATGGCCTCAGCGAGGCCTCTCCCGGCCTCAGCGTGACGCGTGTAGAGGAGGAGGGCCGTATGATCGGTACCGTAGGCCTGCCACTCCCGAGTGTACATATCAAGCTGGCCGAAGACGGCGAGATACTGGCCAAAGGCCCCAATATCATGATGGGCTACTACAAGAGACCCGACCTCACAGCAGAGGTGATAGATAGTGAGGGCTACCTGCATACCGGCGATGTGGGCGAGTGGGTAGATGGCAAATTCCTGCGCATCACAGACCGCAAAAAGGAACTTTTCAAAACATCGGGCGGCAAGTATGTGGCACCGGCGCCGATAGAGAATAAGCTGAAAGAATCACTCTATATAGAGCAGGTCATGCTGGTGGGCGATAATGAAAAATTTGTGACCGCACTCATCGTACCTTCCTTCCTGCATTTGCAGGCATGGGCCAAAGACAATGGCATAGTATATGAAAACAACCAGCAGATCATAGGCAATGAAAAGATACGCGCACTCATAGATAAGGAGATAGCGAATGCCAATAAAGATTTTGGCCACGTAGAGCAAGTCAAAAAATTTGTGATACTGGACAAGGAGTGGACCATAGAAGATGGCGAGCTGACCCCTACGCTGAAAGTAAAACGCAAGGTGATACTAAGCCGCTACTCGCGTCTGGTAGAGGAGATGTATAGCTAACTCAGGCATTTTCAAATAGCTCTGACGTATCACATTGCCACCTATTTTCTCTATTGACCAAAATCGCCGTATATTTATCGCACAGGAAATGGTGTCTTCCTAATCGAACCGCCCTAAAAAGCTGATGGCGCCTGATAGTAAGTTTATCATTAAACCAAGACTATTAGGTATAGTATGTCCCTGACTCAGCAGATCAAAGATCAATATACGCAAGTGCTACGCGCTACCAGATCATCAGCGCTATATGCGCGCCTGCCCGTTCTCTTCCATTTGGCCAAATGGCTCGTTATCTGCAGCATTATCGGTTTCCTGATAGGTAGTGCTTCCGCCGCCTTTCTTGCATCTCTGCAGTGGGTTACAGATTATCGTGAAGCACATCATTGGATCATTGCATTACTGCCTCTTGCCGGTTTGGCTATCGGCACACTATATCACTACTACGGTCGCGGGGTCGAGTCTGGCAATAACCTTCTGCTCGACACCATACACGAGCCCGGTGATATCATCCCACTGCGCATGGCACCGCTGGTTTTTATTGGCACAGTAGCTACGCATCTCTTTGGTGGCTCTGCCGGGCGCGAGGGTACAGCTATACAGATGGGCGGCTCTATAGCTGACCAGCTTACGCATATATTTCGCTTTTCTGCCTCCGACCGCAAGATCCTGCTTATAGCTGGCATCAGCGCAGGCTTTGGCTCCGTATTTGGCACACCGCTCGCAGGCGCCATATTCGGACTGGAGGTCTACCTTATAGGCCGGTTGCGCTATGATGCCATCTTCCCGTCCTTTGCCGCCGGTATGATCGCAGATTATACCACCCGTATGTGGGGCGTGGGGCACACGCATTACTATATACCGGTAGTAC
>JAFDYP010000345.1 GCA_018267355.1 Bacteroidota bacterium | reverse complement strand
CACAGATAAAAACGCAAAACCTTCTTATACATCAGCCCTGTATTGTCTCATATCTCAAGTCTAATGTCTCAAGTCTTTAAATAATCTCAAAATACCTCTTGGTCTCCCAGTCTGTCACCACGCGGCTGAATTGCCTCCACTCCCACTCACGCGTCTGCGTGAAGTGCTCGACAAACTTTTCGCCAAAGAGTTCCTTCGCCACAGGAGAGTCGCGCATAGCTACAGTAGCATCGTGTAGGTTCTTAGGGAAGCGGCCATTGGACTCATCGCGGTAGCCGTTACCTACTGTGGCCGGTTGCTGCAGTTTGAGTTTCTTGCGGATGCCGTAGAGGCCCGCAGCGAGGCAGGCTGCCATGGCGAGATAGGGATTGGTATCGCTACCTACTACGCGTGTCTCGAGGCGGGTCGACTTGCTACCGGCAGGTAGTGCGCGCAGTGCTACAGTACGATTGTCTACTGCCCATGTCACCGTGGTCGGTGCCCAGGCCCCTTCTACGAGGCGCTTGTAGGAGTTGATCGTAGGTGCTACCATCGGCAGGATATGCGGCAGGCAGTAGAGCTGACCGGCTATGTAGCTCTTCATCAGCTCACTCATGCCGGACTTATCCTTCTCACTATGAAAGAGATTCTTAGACGACTTGCTGTCCCACAGGCTCTGATGCACGTGGCCGCTACAGCCCGGCAGGTTCTCATTGATCTTCGCCATAAAGGTGGCGAGTATGCCATGCTTGTAGGCTATTTCCTTTACTGCCGTTTTGAAAAGGACGGCGCGGTCTGCAGCAGTCAGTATATCGCCGTACAGCAGTGCCACTTCATATACACCCGGACCAGTCTCTGTGTGCAGCCCTTCTATCGGCACATCAAATTTCTTCAGCTGATCAAACAGCGCCGTAAAGTAATCCGTACGCAGTGTAGACCTCAATATAGAATAGCCAAACATACCCGGTGTCAAAGGCTGCAGATCGCGGAAGCCCTTATTACTTGCAGATTGCGGCGTCTCTTCAAAGTTGAACCACTCAAACTCCTGTGAGAAGTACGGCTTGAAGCCTTCTTTCTCTGCCTGGCCTATCACCTTCTTGAGCACCTGGCGAGGGCATACATACAGCGCATCATTTTTATGATCTATAAACTCACCCAGAAAAAATGGCACATCATTCTCCCACGGTATCTTGCGGAAGGTAGAGAGGTCTATCGTAGCCTTGGCATCAGGGTAGCCGGTGTGCCAGCCGGTATAGCTCGCATTGTCATAGGCCACATCACCTGCGTCCCAGCCGAAGACCACATCACAGAAACCAAAGTTGCTATCCGCTATACCGAGAAATTTCTCTGTCGATACATATTTGCCGCGCAGGATGCCGTCTATATCTGCTATCGCGAGTTTTACTTTGCCGGAGGGATGATTTTTGACGTAGGCGAGGATCTCTTTCGTGGTCATTATACTGTTTAGTTTAGACTGTGACCGCAGCCGGGAGATCAATGCTCCAGCACTTGCGGCTTGAAAAGCCTAAATATAAAATAAGCCACCAAAATGATAGCCAGAAATATGGCAGACAGCAGCAAATTATACCAAACGACGGCTACAAACGATACAGCGGCTATCACCAGTGCGATAGCCGGCGTAGCCGGAAAGAAGGGCACCGTAAAGGGACGTTCCAGCTCGGGCTGTGACCTGCGAAGCCGGATGACACTGATCATAGATACACTATATAATATCAGTGCACCGAGGACGGAGAAGGTAATGATCTCACCTGTCTTGCCGGTCAGTAGCGCCGCGATGCCGATGCATGAGTTGAAGATCAAAGCCACTGCAGGCGTCTGAAAGCGGCTGCTGACCCTGCCCAGAAACCTGGGCGCAAAACCCACCCGACCAAACTCAAAGGTGGCCCGGCCCGATGCCAGTATCAACCCATGAAACGAAGCGATAAGCCCGCAAAGGCCGATACGGATGAGTGTCGTGTACAGGATATTGTCATGAGAGATCACCCGGCCCATGGCGAGTGGGAGCGGCGAGTCAGATGTTACATGCGTATTGGCCAGGTCAGGATAGACCACGCTCTCCCAGCCAGCCACCCCTACTGCCGCCACAAAGGTGAGGATACACAGCACTACTAAAGTCACCAGCGCCCAGCCAAAGCCTTTGAGAATATCTTTCTGCGGATTCTTTGTTTCCTCTGCCACATTGGCTACACCCTCTATACCGAGAAAGAACCAGATAGCAAACGGCAGCGCAGCAAAGGCACCGGCCCAGCCATTCGGCAGCGGATTGCGAGTCAGGTTCTCTGCATGAAAGTGTGGTAGCGTGACCCCTGCAAATAGCAGCAGCTCACCCACAGCCAGCACCGTGATGATCAGCTCAAAGGTGGCAGCAGCTTTCACACCATAAATATTGAGTGCTGTGAAAAGGACGTAGACACCGATAGCGGCGGTCTTGATATCCAGCGAAGGAAACTCGAGATGGAGATAAGTGCCGATACCGATAGCAATAGCCGGCGGCGCAAACACAAACTCAATGATCTGCGCCAGTCCGGTGATAAAAGCGACATCATTACCCAAGGCCCTCCGTGCATAGTCAAAGGCACCACCAGCCTTAGGTATCGCGCAGGCCAACTCTGAGTAAGAAAAACTGAAAGCACTATACATGATGATAGCAAAGACCGTCGCCACCGCCATGCCCAGCGTACCTCCCTGCTCCAGGCCGAGATTCCAGCCGACATACATGCCTGATATAACGTAGCCCACACCCAGCCCCCATAGCAGGAGAGGAGTGAGCGTTTTACTGAGAGATTGTTGCTGTTCCATTGCTGGTGGAAAATAAGAAAAGCAAAATGAAATCAAGATATATGATTTATCGCTATTCCTTTTTCAGGCGCAGGTTATGATTTACTATTTGCTCGCCGATCCATATATCCCAATATGTTTTTCCGATCACGCTTACAGCGCCATTTTCAGCGCGTGCATAGGAGAAATTAGTTTGACTGCTCAGGCTGTCCTTATCCGTGAAAGTCTCTTTGGATATAAGCAAATGCTTACTAAAATCTGGCACATTGAGATAGTTGGTCCCTAGTGCGGCACCGCTTAGTCCTTCTATCTGTTTTTCATTAGCATAGTACGGCGTGAAGATTTTAGAAGTATCATACCAAAACTTATTAAGGATGCTTTTACCTGTAGTAGAGTCTATGAGATAATAAGACATGATAT
>JAFDYP010000344.1 GCA_018267355.1 Bacteroidota bacterium | reverse complement strand
GAAGTATCCGAGTGATATCATAGAAGTGATGAAAGAAGCCCATCTGCTGATCGTAGAGGGTACGCTCTATCCACTACTCACGAGACTCAAAAACGATGGCCTGCTCACCTACCGCTGGGTAGAGTCCACATCCGGCCCGCCTCGTAAATACTTTACACTGACCGATGATGGACGGAAGTTTCTGGCAGAGATGTCCGCAGCATATACCGAGCTGAACAAGTCGGTAGATAAGATCCTGAATAATTCCAATCAATCCTAATACCCGAATCAACTCTTAAATCATGAAAAAGACGATCAATATAAACCTCGGTGGTCAGCCCTTCATCATAGATGAACCGGCATTTGACATGCTGCACCACTATTTTGAATCGCTGAAACAGAAGTTTGCTAATGAGAATGAGCAGAAAGAGATCATAGCAGACATCGAGAGTCGTATAGCAGAGCTTTTCACACAGCGCCTGGGCAAGACCCGTGCAGTAGTAGGCGAGGAGGATGTGGTATACGTCACGACCCTTATGGGCCGTCCGGAGGATATAGCCGGTGAACCGGAATCTCCGGGTAATACAAATACCGGTAAGTCAGCGGTCTCCGGTAGCCCTATATCCGGCAAGGTGGAGAAGAAACTCTTTCGTGATCCGGACAATAAAAAGGTAGGAGGTGTGATATCCGGCTTGTGTTACTACTTTGGCTGGGGAGACCCTACCTGGATACGCATAGCGCTGGCAGGCTTAATAGTGTTGACCATGGTTTTCAAGTTTGGTATCGGTCTGCCCATAGCTGTGATATACCTCATTCTCCTGATAGTAGTGCCTGAGGCGACTACCAGCGCGGAGAAACTGCAGATGCGCGGAGAACCCGTGACCATCCAGAATATAGAGAAGGAAGTGCGTGATGCCATGCATACAGCAGGCAACTCCATGAATAACCTGATGCGGGATGATAAAGTGCGCAATGGTGTGACTACTGCAGCCCGCGCTTTTGCAAAAATATTTCTCGTCTTTGTCTTACTATTCTGTATAGGTAGCCTAATTGTATTGGGTATGGTCTGCCTGGGTCTATCCATCTTTAGTGCTGCATCACTGTCAGATATTACGCAGCTTTTTGTATCCAGCAGGCACATGATCACTATGTTCAATGTAGGTTTGTTCCTTGCAGTCGGCATCCCGCTTATTTCAGTCATGTATGATTCTATACGGTTTCTCACGGATAGCGATGTGAAGAATCCCATACTGAAAAAGGTATTTTGGGGTGCGTGGTTTATCGGCTTGGTACTGCTGGGGTTCTCCAGCTGGAGTATACTAAAGGATTTTGCGGCAAGCGATACCGTACAGGACAAAGTGCAGCTCGTGACTCCTGCCAGCGGTACGCTGCGTGTGCAGCTGGCGGATACGCTGGGTCATGTCATAGCTGTGCATGATGAGGATGAAGGAGGGGGCAGCTCTTTCACCTGGATGGGAGGCATGGCCACTACGGACTACGGTTATTCGTTTAGTGATGTGAAACTGGAAGTAGTAGTGAGCCCCGACAGCAATTATTATGTCGAGCGGGTAGCCTTTAGTAAAGGGGCCAATTTTGCCGACGCCAGCAAGAATATCAAGATGATAAAGTACCGCTTCTCCCAGTCAGATTCGCTGCTCAATCTGGATAGTCGATTCGAGCTGCCGAAGGATGGCAAATGGCGCGACCAGCATATCAAGATACGCATATACGTACCGGAAGGCAAGCGGCTGACCTTTGCGCCGGGAGTAGATGGTATGGAGGTAAATATAAAGAGCGATGACTACACAGATGACGGCGTAGTATCAGGCAAGATACTGGAGGTAGAGCATGGCAAACTGAAGTGTACGAACTGCAAGGAGCGCATGATATCTGATGAAGAAATAGACCTGCCGGAGCCGCCTGAGGCACCGGAAGCTCCAGAGGCACCCGAGGCACCGGGAGAACATTTCAAAATGCGGACAGGAAAGGATTCTGACGACCTGAAGAACTTTACAGTAAATATCAATGATAAGGGAATGGAGGTCAGAGGCACCAATGAGAAAAACCAAAATGTACATGTGCAGATCAACGATCATAAAATGTCTGTAAGCAAGACTGATGCACAAGGCAAAGCTGTCAAATAGGTCAATTTTAATCAAACCATAAAACTCTCCCAATGGAAGTAGTATCATTCAATCATTACTCAGGATTTTTTCGCCGCCTGCTGGCAGTGATCATTGATCACTTTATTATCGGTTTTCTGGCTACCGTACTAGGCCTTTTCTTTCATTTCAGGATATATCAGGAGAACAATTTTTCTACTTATCCCATTATTGGCATTGGTTTTTTTACCCTGCTGTACTATGTCATACTAGAGAGCTCAGAGTGGCAGGCCACAGTAGGCAAAAAGCTACTCAACATGAAGGTGACAGACGAAAACTTCGGCAGGATATCTCCTCTCAAGGCACTGGTCCGCTACCTGGCATCCTGGCTCTCAGGAGCGGTCCTTTTCCTGGGTTATATCTGGGTCATATTTGATAGTAAGAAGCAGGCGTGGCATGACAAGATAGCCGGCACCTATGTAGTAAACATCTAAACAAGAGCACATGAGCAAACTATCAGCCATAGGCATATTTATCCTCATTATAGCAGGCTATTTCATATTCTATAAAGGGTGGAATAATATTACGCTCAGCGGTACTACTGTCACGGAGACCCGATCGGTCAAACCCTTTACAAAGCTCAAGCTGGATGGTGTTTTCAAAACTATCATCAGCCAGGACGGCGGACCGGAATCAGTAAAGATAACAGGTGATAAGAACCTGCAACGCGCAGTGGTCGTATCAAATGAAGATGATGTGCTGACCATAGCCACCAGGTCAAACATGCACATGCCCGGCCCTTCTCATATAGTAGTCTATGTCAATATCAGGCAACTCACCGACCTATCCAACTCATCAGTGGGCGCTGTAGAAAGCAAAGGGGTACTAAACATGCCGACACTGAAGCTCGAAACAGATGCAGTGGGTAAAACAAAACTCCAGATCAATACGGAGCATCTCACCGCAGACCTGAACAGTGTAGGAGCCATCGAACTATCCGGTACGGCCCGCACTGCTGAGATATCCAATAATAGTGTGGGGAAACTAAATGCGTATGAGCTGGTCACAGAGACTTTAGACCTGAAAAACGACGCAGTAGGTGCAGCAGAAATATATGCATCAAAAGAGCTGACCATAGACCACCGTGGCGTAGGTGCAGTGCACTATAAAGGCGGTGCAAAGCTAAAGAGCCTGAATGATGATGGCGTGGGGAAAGTGAGCAAAGCGGAAGACTAAGACACTGAATATCAGTAGCATCATTTTCATAGCTCGGCGGTAATATACGGTGGTATCGTTTTTGGTATCTTGAGTGACTATTACTCACCAAAAACTAATATCATGAAACGCACCGCTACAGCACACTGGGAGGGCGACCTGAAGTCAGGTAAAGGCAGCCTCAGCACTCAGAGCACTACGCTCAATCAGACTCAATATTCATTTAAAACACGCTTTGAAGATGGCGTAGGTACAAATCCCGAGGAGCTGCTGGCGGCGGCGCACGCGGGCTGCTTTACGATGGCCGTAAGCGCGGCACTGGGTCAGGCGGGGTTCACAGCTACAGCTCTGGATACTACTGCCGCGATCACCATGGAGAACCTCGTCATCACTGCCTCACACCTCAGCATCAGGGGAGCCGTGCCCGATATCACAAATGAAAAATTTCAGGAAATAGTGAAAGGCGCTGAGCAGAATTGCCTGGTCTCAAAGGCGCTCAGCATCACTATCACGTCAGATGCGACACTGATCTGAGCGATAAAAATTTTATCAAAAGCCGCTATGCCGGATCAGCGTAGCGGCTCTTTTATGTCAGGTGGTTTTTATCGTATAAAGTGTATCTTGCCCGCAAACAACCCAATTCATTGATGACCAATGCATCCAGATGGATAGCCATAGTCAATCCGGTATCAGGTTTTGGCAAGGCAAAGAAAAAATGGGACGAGATCAGGTCTGAGCTAGGGGCACTGCAGATAGCTTTTGATACAGCATTTACGACTGCAGACCGCAGGGGTGACCTGCTCGTGATAGATGCCATAGCCCAGGGATACCGGCAGGTAATATGCGTGGGAGGTGATGGTCACCTTCATGATATAGTCAATGGCATCATGCGACAGGATATAGCCCCCTCCACTGACATCACAGTAGCTATGATCTCACTAGGCACAGGCAATGACTGGATCAAGACCAATGGCATACCTAAAGATCCCAGGGCGGCGATAGCCCTGATCGCGCAGGGTAAAACCTACATCCAGAACGTAGGTCATGTGGTAGCTAACAATAATGGCGCGGCAGTGACTCGTTACTTTCACAATTTTGCAGGGGTAGGTTTTGATGCGTATGTAGTAGAGCGCACCGCCAGTACTAAAGCCTATGGTCAGATAGCTTACCTCCTGGTCATGCTGCGCTGCCTGTTTTCATATCGTTTGCCGGTATTGCGCATTACCTTTGATAATGCAGTAGTGGAAACGCCTTGTTACCTCACACTCACAGGTATAGGCCGGTACGGTGGTGGCGGTATGAAGCTCACACCGGGTGCACAGCCTGATGGGCCGACTTTCTTTACCAGTATCGCTAAACGCTTCTCAAAGCTGGATGTGTTTCGCCATATCACCAAACTATATGATGGTACATTTCTGAAGCTGGAGCAGGCGGAGGCTCACGAGTCCAGACATGTACGGATAGAAGTAGTGAGTGCGCCTGAGGAGGTCTATATGGAGGCAGACGGAGATATGATAGGTACGGGACCCTTTGAGATATCCCTGATACCTCATGCCTTGAGGGTCATTATACCATAGCTATTCCTCCACGATCACCATTTCTTCCGCCTTCACCGGCTTTCTTCTTCCGGCAAAGGAAACAAAGTATACGCCTGAGAAAATCAACGCAGCAGAGATGATCTTTTCTGTGGTGAAATGATCTCTATTCAGCGCAATAGAGATCAGGGTAGCGAGTATCGGCTGCAGGTATATATACGCACCCACTACCGATGAGTGTAACTCGCGCAGTGCTACAATATTGAAAAGATAAGCGCAGAAAGTAGCAAATAAGACCACAAATATCACACTAAGCCACTCGGTGGTACCAAAGGTCTGCCATTGTATCCGGCTAAATTGTTTAGCACCGAATATCAATACCCATGGCAAGCCGAGGAGAAAGACCCATTTGATGATCGCCATAGGATGATACTTTTTCATCAGCGGCCTGACTATCACGAGATAGATGGCAAAGGAACTTGCATTGAGGAGGATCAGGAGGTCGCCAACCGCCGTCTTTGATGAGAAGTTCAATCCCTTGCCACTGATAATGATAAAAGCACCCGATGTGCCAAGTATGAGGCCGGTCACTTTCTGCCAGGTCAGCTTCTCATGGCCCGAGAAGAAGGAAATAAGCATGACCAATATGGGCGTCATGATCATGATCAGTGCACCATTGATAGGAGTAGTGATATTGAGGCCGGCAAAGAAGAGCTCCTGATTGATCACCACTCCAAAAAAGGAGCAAAAGATCAATAGCGGAAAGTCCTTCTTTTCTATTTTATCACGCCCCCAAAACGTCCCTACTATCAGAAATAGCCCTACCGTGAGTCCTACTCGTATGAGTATAAAAGCTTGTGGCAAAATGAATGCCGGCATTACCTGCTTGGATACAATGAAATTGGCTCCGTAAAAGAGATTGACCAGAAAGAGTAAGATATGGGCGAGCGCTTTGCGGGACATTGCGCGCAAAAATAGGCTTTTTGCCCACACGTGGCAGTATGCTTGGGGGTTCTGCCATATCTGTATAAGTTTGTGCAAAACCACTCCCCTTGTACACCACAGCAGACCAGCAGCGCCTCAATCAACTCACGGCTTCCCTCATCAAAAATGAAAGCAGACTGTCAGCCGCCGCTGAAGCAGAAGCTATACGCTCCGTGATACGCTACCATGACTGGCGCTACTATGTGCTCAGCGAGCCGGTGATCACAGACAGGGATTATGATGCTCTATTCAAAAGGCTGAAAGATATAGAAACATCCCAGCCGGAGCTGGTGACGCCGGACTCTCCTACCCAGCGTGTGGCAGCGGGACTGACAGAAGATTTTGCACAGGTGGCACACCTGGCCTCTATGCTCTCTCTGGAGAATAGCTACAATGCAGAGGATGTGGCGGACTTTGACCGCAAGGTCCGTGAGCTGACCGGTGCTGAGAAAATAGAATATTGCGTAGAGCCAAAATTTGACGGATCATCCATAGCACTGGTATATGAAAATGATCAACTGATACGTGCGGCGACCCGTGGCGATGGCACTATAGGCGAAGACATCACAATGAATGCACGCGCGCTCGCATCTATACCACTATCGGCGGGTTTTTCTAAGCTGGGTATCTATCGGATAGAGTTGCGCGGTGAAGTGATCATCAGGAAGGAAGTCTTTGAGAAAATGAATCAGGATCGCAAGGAGCTCTCGCTGAAGATATTTCAGAATGCGCGGAATACTGCATCGGGCTCCCTCCGGCTCAAAGATCCGCGAGAAGCTGCCAGCCGGGGGCTGGAGGCTATACTTTACCATATCAGCTATGCAGTGGACCAGGAGGGTAAAAACCTGATCGGCACTAAACTGCATTCGCACTACGGCAATATAGAACTACTGAATGAGAATGGTTTTAAAACGCCTATCCGCGACATGAAGGTGTGCAAGACTGAGGCAGCTATAGAAACCTTCCTGGCGGAGTGGGAAACCAAGAGGCATACCTATCCGATAGAGACCGACGGCATGGTGATCAAGGTGAACGACCTCAAGATGCAGGAGCGCTGCGGCTCTACATCACATCACCCGCGCTGGGCCATTGCTTACAAGTTTGCGGCTAAACAAGCCCAATCAAAACTGATAGATGTAGAATATCAGGTGGGACGTACCGGCGCAGTGACCCCGGTGGCCAAAATAGAGCCGGTGCCACTGGCCGGAGTCACTATCTCATCTATCTCATTGCACAATGCAGATTTTATAAAAGAGAAGGATATCAAACTGGGCGATACTGTGATAGTGGAGCGCGCCGGTGAGGTGATACCCTACATAGTGGGTGTAGTAGCTGACCTGCGCGATGGATCGGAGAGAGAGATACACTTCCCATCAAAATGCCCATCCTGTCACAATGCGCTGGTGCGGCCGGAGGAAGAGGCTGTCTGGCGCTGTGACAATGCGGAGTGCCCGGCACAAGCCGAGGAGCGTATCATACACTATGTGTCAAAAGATGCGATGGACATAGATGGGCTCGGCAGGAGCATCATCACAGATTTTATAGCCAGAGGCTTCCTGCATAATATTGAGGATATATACGCCTTGCCGTATGATGACATCAGACTGCTGGAGGGATGGGGTGAAAAATCTGTGACCAATCTCAGGGATGGCATAGACGCTTCTACAAGCAGGCCGATATGGCGGCTGATCACTGCACTAGGTATCCGCCACGTAGGTGTGACCACGGCAAAGGATCTCTCGAAGCATGTGAAGACTATCTTTGATCTGGTGGGCATGAGTGTAGAAAACCTGACGCATATAGAAGGCATAGGACCCAAAGTAGCGCAGAGTATTTTTGATTTCTTTAGTAAGGATGGGAATGTACACCTGCTGCAGAAGCTGCAAGAGTATGGCGTCAATACAGATAACAGACCTGAAGATGCGCTGGCGAAGAATAACAAACTCCAGGGACAGACTTTTCTTTTTACCGGATCGCTACAGCGCTTTACCCGCGACCGCGCTAAGCAACTGGTAGAGGAAAATGGTGGCACACTGCTCAGCGGCGTGAGTGCCAAGCTAAACTATCTGGTAGCAGGAGAGGATGCAGGTAGCAAACTGGCAAAGGCAAAAGCTATCCCTACAGTCACCATCCTGACGGAGGATGAGTTTCTGGCTATGATCGGCTAGTTACTTCAATTTCATATTCTCACAGAGCACCTCCATATCAATATGCACAGGAGTAGGCCGGATCTTATTCAGCGCCTCTATGGCATTGTCTAGTCCCTTTTTGCGTATACTAAAGTCAGTATTCGACACTGTAGCGCCGAGCCATTTAGCTACATCTTTTGTATTGAGCGCAAAGCGTTTTTTGAGTTCTGCCGGTGCCGTCTTGTCCGCCTTGAAGCGTGTGCTGGCATCATTGATGACCTCCATAGCGATATGTATCGCCTGCTTATTTTCTGACATAGCCTTGTCTGAGGCTGTAATGAGGAAGCTGGACCAAGGGGCAGAGAACTCCCCGATCAGGCGTAGCTCACCACTGTCTACATACCTTTTGGTCATAAATTTCTCCCAGTAGAAAATCTGTGTTTCATTCTTAGTGAGCGACTCTATGGCACCCTCCAGGCTGTCTATGATCGAAAAGTCGTCTTTGGTCAGCTTCTCCCCGCGCTGCTCGGCATGTATCATGGCCATCAGGTGAGAGCCGGACCCCAGCCGTGAAATAGCGTATTTCTTAGGCGTGCTGTCATAGAGAGATACCGTAGGCGAGCCGGCCCCGGTATAGATACCCCATACCAGAGGAGACTCTATATAGACCTTCACGATCTTTGCCTGCAGGCCGTTATTCACTGCAGATACAAAGCCTTCTGTGAGCAGTATAGCCAGGTCTATCTCTCCCTCTGCCAGTGCGCGCGTCATAGCGCCGGTACCACCAGGGTAATATGTCCACTGGAGATCTATGCCATGCGCTGCAAACTCTCCCCCCTCTATGGCCATGATGATGGGAAGGTTAAAATGCTCAGGCACGCCGCCTATTTTGATTACTGTATTCACTGTATCTGTTTCTTGAAAAATTCTATGGTGCTGTCTATTACGTTTTTGAGATCTGTAGGGAGGGTATCTGCATCCCAGGGATGTTTGCCGCCAAAGACATGGTTGCCACCGGGCACCAGCATCAGCTCGGCATCCGGCTTCCATTTTTTCAGCTCTGCCGCTGATGAGGGTGGCACAGCTTCGTCCAGGTCGCCATGTACTATGAGCATAGGAATACTTAGTCTCGCTACCACATCCGGTATGTATAGACGCTGCGGATTGGCAAAATAATTCTCATACATCTGCCAGTAGACGGGGAGCTGCTGTTTAGTG
>JAFDYP010000343.1 GCA_018267355.1 Bacteroidota bacterium | reverse complement strand
GATATTTATTTCTTTGGCGATTATGCGTTCCTTTTTGATCTGCTGGATGAATACAATTTTTTGCTGACACCACACCACTATCCGCGTGACCCTGACCGGGATCAAAACTGGCTGGAAGCAAACTTTCGCGTAGGACTGTACAATGCGGGATTTGTAGCTGTGAGCCGAGACGCTATAGCGCACCTGGACTGGTGGGCTGCCTGCTGCGCTTATCGCTGTGAGAAAAATCCGCTGCGTGGTATGTTTGACGATCAGAAATACCTGGACCTCATACCTGTGATGAATGAGCAGGCGCACGTATTGCGCCACAAGGGCTGCAATGTAGCGGAGTGGAATAAGGTAGTGATCAGGCGGACGGAACGGGATGGCCAGATCTATCTTGACGAAAAGTATCCGCTGGTATTTATCCATTTCAACGGGACCACTGTACGTGCGATAGAGCAAGGCGAAGAGCCGCTGCTCAAAAAACCGCTGGCTACCTATATGGAAAATCTGTCAAAGTACAGGGCCGATATCCAGGCCTCTGACCTGTATCAGCTACCGGGCATCCTGGAGCAGATCAAATATCACATCTGGCGCACTGCTACGGATGCTTCCTTGTAGTGTCACTTTCTGATGAGATAGTGGCCTATGATCAGCGCATCGAGGCCACTGGCATAAAACGTACCCAGCGCCTGCTGCGGTGTGCAGACGATCGGCTCATACTTGAGATTAAATGATGTGTTGAGACAAACACCTGAGCCCGTTTTTTCTTTCAGCAGCCGGAGCAGCTGATAGTATAGTTTATTCTGTTTCTCATTTACCGTCTGTATGCGGCAGCTGCCGTCGGCATGTGTTACGCCCTTTAGCTGATCCAGCTTTTCTTTCCGCGTCTGATATGTCACGGTCATATACGGTGCTACCGGTAGCCTGCCCTCAAAATTTGAGGAGCAATCCTCCTCCAGTACACTGGCACCAAAGGGCCTGAAGCCCTCTCTGAATTTTATTTTCCGGTTGACTAACGACTGTATGTCCGGGGTAGCCGGATTGGCCAGGATGCTCCTATTACCTAATGCTCTCGGGCCAAATTCCATCCGGCCCTGGTACCACGCTATCACTTTGCCACCGGCCAGCAGGTCAGCGGCGATAGCGGCCGGGTCATCTACCATTTCATAGTGAGCCTGGCAAATATCCAGTACCTGCTGTATCTCTGCATCACTGTACTCATTGCCCAGGAAAGCATCTACCGGGGTCTTTGGCGCAATATTATAGTTGAGGCACGCCAGCCATGCGGCTCCCAGTGAGATACCGGCATCAGAGGATGCTGGCTGCACGAAAAATCCTTCTATCGGCAGCTCATTCATTAGTCGCTGGTTGGCCAGGCAGTTGAGCGCTGCCCCGCCGGCAGTACAGAGGTTTTTCTGACCGGTCTTGCCCAGAAAGTATTTTGCTATCTGCAATGCCGTATTCTCAAAATGCAGCTGGGCAGACGCAGCTATGTCTTTGTACACTTGAGTGATCTCTTCATGAGGCAGGCGGCGCTTCATTCCCATCTTCTGCTCAAAAAGCGCATTGAAGATCATCTCATCACGGTGCAGTGATGGAGCCTTGGGGCCCACCGTATTAATATACGCTGTATTCAGCCTGAGCGCCTCGCCCTCAAAGCTCAGCAGCCAGGAGAAATCATAACGTGTCTTGTCTCCGTATGCCGCGAGGCCCATGATTTTGTACTCATCTCCATCTTTCACAAAGCCGCAAAACTGCGTGAGCAGCGAGTAAAACAGACCAAGGCTATCTGGGCGAGGGAAGCGCTTCACAACCTCTATTTGTGTCCCTTTGCCTACGGCTATCTGCAGGGAGATACCATCGCCAGAGTTATCCATAGTCATGATCATCGCCTCCGGATAGCCGGAGCTAAAGAAAGATGCAGCGGCATGGCAGTCGTGATGATGATAGCGCTTTATAACCGGGCAGTAGCCGAAATGATTTTCAAAATACTGCTGTATACGCCCATCTATCTCTGCCTCCCAGGTAGATCCATGAAAGGCAAGCACATCTACCTGCTGTATAGCAATACCACCTATACGCAGCACCTCCAGCACAGCCAGGTGCGGTAGCCGGCCGGCAGAATATTTCACCCGGCTGAGCCGCTCCTCCTCTATAGCTGCTACCACTGCGCCATCTCTGATCAGCGCTGCGCTCACATCCTGATAGCCCTGCCGGAAGCCTCCGTTTATACCTAATACGATCATTTCTTATATGCCTTTTCCAGGTCGTCAAACTGGGTTCCTTTCCACTGCTGTGGTTTGATGGTCACATCTACCACCTTGAGGTCCCCGGCAAATTCGTTGAACTCTCCCTGTGCAATGATGCCCTCTTTGTCTACAGCCAGCGAGCATCCTATCATCTTCTTGCCTTCATAGGGGCCGCCTACTATATAGCCCACACTGGTCACGCTGACGAATGGTATATCATAGAGCCTCGATATGCTCTGCAGCGGGTGTATCCACTTGTCACGATAGGGGTCCATCTCCTCCGTGATAGAGTGGTCTACCGTCCAGGAGGACGGAGACAAGATAAGCTGCGCTCCCATACGTGCGAGCATGTGCGCATTGTGTGTAGAGTAGAGATAGTTGTCAGCACAGATATTGACACCTATGATGCCAAAAGGCGTCTCCACTACACTGAGTGACCGGCCGGGCTCATAAAAGGGAAACTCCACCTCCAGCAGGTTGATCTTGTGATAGACATGGATGATCTCGCCCAGATCATTGATGAGCAGGGCTGCGTTATACCTTTGGCTGCCGCGCCGCTCTGTGAGGCCGAGGCACAGCCAGATATGCAGCTCAGCCGCCAGGCGGCAGAAAAAATCTGAAAAGCGTCCTGGTACCGGTTCTGCCTCTGTGGAGGCAGACGGATGTGTCCAGGCCAGGTCGAGCGTCTCAGGTAGCAATACGAGGTCGCACTTTTCAGCCTTGGCCTGGCGGATGAGCTTTTCTGCGCGCTCCAGATTTCGATCAGGCTCGCCACCCTCCACGAGGAGTTGTGCCATACCTATGCGCATGCCTTACCGGAATTTGATGCTGAAATACTTGTCATATACCACCTGTGTAAAGATGCCCATTTTAGTCAGTATATAGATAGGGCCTTGCGCCAGTTTCATCCACTTATAGCTATTGGGGTAGTCCCACCAGTTCTTTGGTGGGCTCTGTATGATCTGCTCAAACTCCTGCTCAGTGAGGCCGAGGCGCTTGATGCAGAGCGAGATCACCTTGGGGTCCTCTATCCGGTAGGGCCGCTGCGCCCGCGCTATGGCCTCCTCTCGATCCAACTGGCCGCTACGTATCAGCGCAGAATACTCTATCAGCCGAAAATTGATCTTGAACTTGGTGCGATGGAGATAAGTAATAAGTGCCCAGTAAAGATCGTCAAAATAATGCGCACCGGGATAGACCCAGTCCAGCTCCCGGCTCAGTATCTCGCCGGCCTCCTCCCTGTTATAGGGATAGTTGTATAGCGGCGAATGGACTCTGATGCCATTTATCACAGTATAGAAGAACATCTCCTTTATACCAAGATTAAAGCCGGGATCATCCGGTTTCCATTTGCGCAGAGGCACCTTGCCGAATATCTTGTGTACAGCGCGCAGATGGTCTCCGTCAAAATACGCCCAGGCTATAGGGCGGATACCTTCGGTACGAAAGCTCTGACCAAATAGTATGTGCTTGATGCCCTCCTTATAGGCTACCCCATAGAGCGAGGCACCGATACCTACGTCGGTGCCATTATTGAGGAGGGGTGTAGAGGCCTTGAGATCTGTTATTTTGAGGTCCTTGCACTCGCGAAAGTCTGAGGTGATGGTGCGCAGCTCTACACCCAGCCTGCGGACAGCTTTCAGCATATTTTCTCCTGCTACAGGATTGTCAAAGCCATCATTGAAATGTACTGCCAGCGGGCGCACCTTCCACTTTGTGACGGCGAGGTAGAGCAGGTAGATACTGTCACGGCCTCCGCTGATACCTATCACGCAGTCATATTTTTTGCCTGCGCCATCCTTTCGGATCTTTTCAAATTTCTTTTGAAGCACCTTTTCCCCACGTGCATCATTTGGAAAGGCCGCATCAAAGCTATCGTGCATATGGCAGAGCGAGCAGACACCCGCATCATCAAACCCGATACCAGGTATCGTATTATCACAGATGCAGCGGGTACACTGCTGATAGGTGATATCTTTCTCTATGCCACTGACTACTACCATACATTTATCTGTGTGTGAAAGCTATGATTTTTTCAGACACATAGTCTACCTGCTCATTTGTCATACCTACCCACAGCGGTAGGCTCAGACAGGTACGGGATATCTGCTCTGTGATGGGAAACTGCCCCTCTACCCAGCCAAAGCGCCGTAGTGCCGGCTGCAGATGAGGTGCCACCGGATAATGGATCAGCGTCTGTATACCGCTTTCTGTCAGATATGCCTGCAGCTCATCGCGGCGCTCATGCCTGATCACAAAAAGGTGATAAACATGCGCGGCTCCTGTCATCGTCACGGGCAAAATGACGCTGCTATCCTTTAGATTATTGAGATAGCGCGCCGCCAGCCGCTGTCTTTCTGCATTCCATTTATCCAGGTGAGCCAGCTTTATCCGGAGTATTGCAGCCTGTATCGTATCCATGCGCGCATTGTATCCGGCTACATCATGATAGTATTTCTGTGCGCTGCCCATATTGCGCAGCAGTGCTGCCTGGCGGTAGAGTGACTGGTCATTTGTAGTGATGGCACCTGCATCTCCTAAGGCTCCGAGGTTTTTAGACGGGTAAAAACTTGTGGCATTGATATGGCCGAAACTACCGGTCTTCTTGCCTCTGTACACAGCACCTTGTGCCTGAGCATTGTCTTCCACCACATAGAGCCCGTGCGCTGTGGCCAGCTGCATGATAGGATCCATATCGCACGACTGGCCGTAGAGGTGTACCGGCATGATGGCCTTGGTACGCGAGGTCAGTAGCGGATTTATGGTTTCTGCGGTGATATTGTATGTGCCCGCGTCAGGATCTGCCAGCACAGGAGTCGCACCCGCTTCTATGACGGCAAATAAAGAAGCGATGTATGTATTGGCCGGTACGATAACCTCATCTCCGGCCCCTATATCCAGCGCACGGAGTGCTATCTTGAGCGCATCCAGTCCATTACTGACGCCGATACAATACATTGAATCGCAATATATTGCAAAGCTCTGCTCAAATGCTGTCACACTCTCCCCAAGGATAAAATCGCTCCTATTCAAAAGCCGGTCCACCTCTTTGTGAATATCCATACGCAGCGGCTCGTGAAGCGGAGATAGGGATACGAAAGGAACCTGCATGAGCCGATGTTTAAGTCTGTATGCGTAAATATAACGAACCGGCGATTCTTGTATACATAGAATTGCGTTGGTTATTACCTTTCAGGTAGCCCACCTGCGGTACCATTTTTCCATGACGGCCATCTTCCATAGGCGCCAATGGTCTTTTTGGGTCACCAATTTTTGATAATACCCTAGTCTGATTATACCGTCACGGACCATCATTGAATTATTCAGCACTTTCTGATACCAATCCATATCCATATAGTAGGTGTCGGGGCCAACAAAGCCTTGCTTTTTCCTTTGTAGAATTTCTACCGGCATTGCCGCCTTGATATTCTCATAAAGCAAAAATTTATTCGTATCGCGTTTAAAATAGATGCGCTCATCAGTACTCAGCACCTGTCCGAAAATCTCATGGTCCAAAAATGGCACACGCACCTCCAGCGAATTTGCCATACTGGCGCGATCGATCTTAGTCAGTACCAGCTCACTCATAAAACACTTGATGTCCATTTTTTGTATGGACTGAAGGGGTGACAGGTAGCGGTCATAATGCTGCCGGTAAAACCACTCCGTATCTGTCGGTATATGCTTGTGGTAAGAGTCAGAAAACATGGAAATGAGTTCGGCCCTGTCAAACCGCCCCATAGCCATAGCCTGTGCATAGTAGTCTACAGCAGATACCTCGCCGCCAGACATGTGCCTTTTTATCTTTTGCCACCATGGTATATGCTGCTGCGCAAAAAACTCCTTCTGCCAGGTATAGCCCCCGAGCAGCTCATCGGCGCCCTCTCCGCTCATCACGGCCTTGACCTTGGTCCGCGCCAGGCGACTCACCAGCCAGGTAGGTATGATAGATATATCTGCTATAGGCTCATCATAGACGTCCGGCATGATATCGAGCAGGTCCAGAGAACTGCTATCTGCTATGGTAGCAGACAGTCGTACATCCAGCCGGTCCGCCACCAGCCGTGCATATCGGTCTTCGCTCTGGCCCCAACCATCGAAACCAATGGTAAAAGTCTTAGGATCAAAACCTCCCTTTTTAAGATAATAGACCACGGCAGAACTGTCATATCCGCCGCTCAAAAAGGAACCTACGGGGACATCGCTGCGTGCATGCATGCATACTGACCGCTCCAGATCTCGGCCAAAGGTCTGTACCAGCTCGCGTTCTGATGCCTTTTGATGACCGAATGCTATCGTCCAATATTCCCGAACCGATATTTCACCAGAATAGATATCATATTCCAGGTAGTGCGCCGGAGGTACTTTATATATACCCTTCCAGATTGTTTTAGGAGAAGGTACATACCGGTATACAAAATAATCTGCAAAAGAACTGAAGTCTATGTCCCGCTTAGACTGAGGGTCTGCCAGTATGCCTTTCAGCTCTGAGGCAAAGACCAGACCCCGATCATCGCACCGGTAATACAACGGCTTGATACCAAAACGGTCCCGCACTAGAAAAACCTTTTGCGTATTGGTGTCGACGAGTCCCAGGGCAAACATACCCTTGAGCCGCTGCAGCACTGCCAGGCCCCACTGCTCATATCCATGTACAATGACCTCGGTATCGCTTTGTGTCTTGAAGCGATGCCCATGAGTCAGGAGCTCCTGACGGAGCTCTATATAGTTATATATCTCTCCATTCAGTACGATCCAGATAGTCCCGTCTTCATTGCTCATAGGCTGTCTGCCTGCAGGGGTCAGATCCAGAAAAGATAAGCGACGATGTCCGAGCGCTATCAGGCCTTCTGACAAAAAATGGCTGGCCGCATCATCGGGTCCCCGGTGAGACATACTGTCCCTCATGATGTCAAAAACACCCGCATTTATTGGCTCTGTGCGGCCTATATATCCTAGTATGCCGCACATCAGCTCTTTTTTTCCGTTTGAAAAAAAACAATTCCCGGGCATTTCGTATTCAGCTGGGCTAGCAGAAAACGAGCAAACAGCACATATCCTGCTGACGTGTAGTGCATATCACGTGTCCATGAGTAGGTGTGATAGTTTTTAATAGTAATGTATTTATGAAAGTCATCAAAAAGATTGATCGCACATACACCCCGCGATGTCACCAGAGGGATCAGCTCCGGCAGTCGGTCCTGCTTTTGCAGGTAGCGGTCATAGGGGTCTATATATGGGTGAATCACCACGACGAAATAGATGCCATGCTGATCGCATAGCATTTTAGTTTGCTCCACGCAGTCAGCTAATTTTACCAGGGCTTCAGAAACTTTTTGACTATGCTGAGCAGGAGACAAAAGGGAAAAGTCATACCGCAATACAAAGTGAATAAACAGGCGTACCAGATGGCAGTGCCGATACAAAGGTTCAAACCATGGTGATGGGGCAAAATGGGTAGTACCATCTGTGCGAAAACGCTCAAATCCTCCCCGCGTGATATAGTCATTGATATCGGAATAATTGATGCTCATGATCACCATATCCGGATGCAGGCTGAGCAGGGAGTCTTTCAGTATCTCGTGCTCAAAATAAGGGTCACTACCTGATGCTCCACAGTTGTATACACGCCAAAACGCGCTGCCATCCTGCTGTAGATAGCCCTGCAGCAGATGTGGCCAAGTGCTATCAGCAGGGGCGCCAAGGCCCTGTACAAATGAATCTCCCAGTACCAGTATTTTGCCCGTATGCTCCGATCGAAGCGTATCGAAGTCAGTATCCCTGAATCCGTAGTTATTAGCTCGGCTGTGATAAACGTACTCGGGCTTGGTATCTATAATGGAATCACCATCATGAGACTTCCAGTAGTGTGTAGGGAGCACCTTATCATAGTAGCTCACGTACATACCATCCATCTTCTCCGTATAGGTCTTGTAGAACCCCAGTACACGGAGCGCCAGCTCCATCAGCAGTATGGTAGCTATGCAGACAAGGGCGATAGATACGGCTCTGGCCCTGGTATTTTTTTTAGGCTCCATATCAGGCCTGTTGCTGTTTTACTATAGCACCTGCTATCCATTGATACGTATGTTCTATACCTGCTCTCAGCGTGCCGGTGGGAGACCAGTGGAGCTTTTCTTGTATAAGCTTATTATGTGAGGTGCGGATATCTACGCCGGTAGGACCCTTTATATTGGAGATCGTCAGTTGCTTGCCAGATATTTCTATCACCATTTTTGCCAGGTCCTGTATGCTGATCATTTCAGACGATCCGATATTGACGGGTTCACTCATATCAGACCTGATCAGCCGGTCTATACCGTCCAGGCACTCGTCTATATATAGGAAGGACCTCGTCTGCTGGCCATCACCCCAGATTTGTATCTCTCCGCCTTGGGGGGCTTGTATGACTTTGCGGCATATGGCAGCTATGGCTTTCTCTTTGCCGCCATCCCAGGCAGCTCCGGGTCCATACACATTGTGTAGCCGGGCTATACGCACATTCAATCCCGCATTGCGGGCATGAGCCAGATAGAGCCGCTCGCTGAATAGCTTCTCCCAGCCATACTCGCTATCTGGCTGTGCCGGATAGGCCGATGACTCCTCATATACCTGCTCTGAAAATACAGGGGGTGACGGATAGATACAGGCGGACGAGGCATAAAAAATGACG
>JAFDYP010000342.1 GCA_018267355.1 Bacteroidota bacterium | reverse complement strand
CCTCTGCTGTGGCTTACATTTAGTGGCTTCCTCGCAGCAGTGGGTGCTTATTGCTTTAGCTTGTTTCGTCTTTGGCAAATGGATGCCGTCAGCATAAAAGAGATACGCATCACGGCCTATACCTTGATCGCTATCTTTTCTCTCATGCTCCCTATGCTGAGTAATGATCTATTTTCCCTGCTGGCATATGGTGACGCCGCTAATAAAGGAGTAGATGTATATACTGATGTCGCTTCGCTGGGTTTGTCTCCGTTTTTTCAGAATGTGGGTCCCCTGTGGCACCATGCACCGTGCGTATATGGACCTGTGTGCCTCACTACCTCTCGCATGGCCGCACTATTGGCAAACGGCAACCTGGCATTGGCGGTCAGCGCCTATAAAGTATTAGCAGTGCTTTGGGCCATAGTTTTCGTAGAGTTTACCATTCGCATCGGCAGCATCACTGGCATAGGCCGTAGTGCACTCATCCTGATACTACTCAATCCGCTGCTGATGATACAAGGTATAGGGCAACTCCATTGCGATGCGATAGCCGTAGCGCTGACAGCAGGTATGATATATTTTGCCCTCTCTGAGAGATGGTATCTGGCTTATGTTTTTGCAGGACTGGCTATTGCCGCTAAGGTTAGTTATGTGCTCATGTTGCCATTTACGTTTGTATTGCTGCTCGTGCGCAGGGTAAACTGGATACAGTTTCTCGCGCGGCAGGTAGTAGGAGTCGCGGTTACAGCCGTAGTCTTAGGGCTACTTTACTTTCCTTATTTTACCAGTCTAAAAACAATCACTACGCCTTTTCAGTTTCTGACGGCGCAGAATCCTGCCAAGTCTATAGCCGAGATAGTGGGAGACATAGTCTACTTTGCACCGGGAGTGATAGGTAGCAATAACTCAGAGATGCATAGCAATATGCTGACACCCTCCGGCATCTCACAGTCACAGCTCGATGCCTGGCTTCTGGTCAAGAAGATTTGTCAGGTATTTGCCCTGGTCATGATGATCCTGGTGTTCGCTCGGTTCTGGATACATGAAAGGACGCAAGAGTCGTGGTTTCGCACTTTCCTGAGATTGCTACTTCTTTTCCTATTGTTCTACTCTCACGTGTTCTATCCGTGGTACCTGCTATTTATTTTGCCGCTGCTGTGGTATGAGAGCGATGTGAAATTTATTCAATGGCTCCTCTTGATGAGCTGTCTGGCCATCATACAGGATACGATCTCCTTTACCCGTCATGAGACCATACCCTACTACATCATCCTGATATTGACTTTCACTAGTACGATGTCATTTTTCTGGCGTTTTCGGACAGTTTATTTTCGCTCAGTCTCGAGGCAGTAGGCGGAGCTATCCATGTGAAAATACCTCGGATTTAGCTGCTGCTCGGACAGCGGATCGATATTCATACTTAGTAGCACGTGTTTATTGTCCAGCGGTATATAGACATTAGTGGAGTCATAGACCTCTTTGTCTACCCAGGCTACACTATGGCCCTGATCTGTGCTGTGGATCATGACCTCTATGCCCGTGCTCCATTCGTTTAGGGCTTTAGGTAGGCTGGATACAGGTGATGCGAGCTTTGTGCAACCACGGGTCAGGCCATCATGCGCCAAAGCAGACATCTGAGCGATCCGATCTCTATAATAAGCTCCATGCTCCCAGGTGCGTACAGATTCAAGGCAAAAATCAGTAAATAATACCGCTAGTATGATGTATGCCATTGTCTTCTTCATGTGATGCAGGCTGAAGTAAAGTAATGGCGCCAGGCATATAGGTACCATGATCAGAAAAGACCTCTCATTATGAATGGTGGGGATCAATCCGTCTCCCCCGGCCTTTAGGTTCATAAATACCATAAGGAATACGAACCAGCATGCGGCCCATGCTGCTTTGGCATATTGCCGCAGGCGGATGGTAGAAATGGTGACATATGATACTGCAAAAACGACAATGAAATAGCGAATGATGGCAAATACGCCCATCTGCGCAAAGTAGCTCAGTGAGAATACCTGTGTGAGGACGTCATGCATCTTTTTTTCGTCTGCATTGATACGCACGTGGGCGCGCTCATAGTCACTGATCCAGAAAGTTTTGATGAGCATCCAGATGGCAAAGACAATGGCATAGCAGATCAGGAGCCGTTTGGGTAGTTTGCCCTCATATAGCCACATGTAACTAAGTAATGCAACACACCCCATAGCGATGACCGGATAGCCCAGCAGACAGATAGCGAGCAGCGACATATAGATCAGCATCTGTACCATGGTCTGATGGTAGCCCCGCACTGTGAGGAACCATAGGAAGCCGAAAGTCACGATAGCATAGCAGACCTCATACATGGGACTATAGTAAAGGAAATATGTACCGCAGACATTGCATGCTATGAGCATCCATGCTGCGGCTGCGCTACGGAAATAATAAAGACTGATAAAGAGGAGAATACCCGTATAAACAATGGGCGTGACCGAATAAAGCACCATCAGCGTGTGAAGCGGCTGATGAGCCTTGACACCCAGCCAGAGCAGTACCTGCGATAGTACTAGTATGATACGCTGATGCTCTACACGAAACGATTCGGAAGATACCACGCGGAAGAAGTAATAGGCAGTATCCAGAAATAGGCGCTCCCTGCAAAGTAATATCGCCGCTGTAAGATGCCCGATAATAAACAGAGCAGCCGCGGTGCAGGAAAAAAGGAAAAAGTTGTCACGCTTGGGTTGGGTCATAGTTCTACGAGATAGTATGTGTTAGCTAAAATGGATTGGTAAGCAGCATCACCTGCGATCGTCCGGATCCATGGCATATCCGGCAGTGTACGCTGTACAATTGGTCGTGGTGCGTTATGAGTTTCCTTTTGCCACTCCAGAGCAGTCGTGCAAAGGAAATGTATAGTGTCGTGCCCGGATAGCTGAGAAGGTGGCAGTGCAAACCATATGTACTCATGGACGTTTTTATCACGCATGTATTCCGGGAAAAGTGCCTGAGGTATACTACCCTTAGGCAATACGTAGGGACTATTGCCTGTGTCAGACGAGGCGATCTCAACTGTCCGGCTGCGCGCTGCCTCGTGTATGCGCGCCAGAAAAATCTTTTGATCAAACAGCACATGGTCGGCATAAAAGATAAATATGACTATGCCAGCTACGTTGAATACTATGATGCTCCATTTCGTCAACTTGCTGATGCTGACTGGTATGGGCCACCCCTTTTCCCGCCATCCCTGCCATGCTAATGTGACCACCAACGGAAAAAAAGAAATGACAGGATACAGGAAACGCCATTCTTTATGCGGGATAAAGAAGTGCATAGCGAGGAAGGGGAGTAGTAACCAAACGTATAGGGTGCGCGGCTGGGTGATAAAGAATGTGACCAATGCGGCCAGGACCAGCAGGCCAATAGGTGGCGTAAGCATAAGCAAGAATAATATAGGGAAGAAATAAAATGGCTGATCCCCAAAATCTGTATGCTTATGTATAAATGCAGAGTCGAAATAGCGCCAAGGCACGAAGAGCCATTCACCATATAGCCAATGATCTGCCAGTGCGCCCAATGCAACCATTGTCAGTCCTCCTATGATCATGTATAAGAGATTGATCCTTTCCTTTTGAACAAAGAACAGGCAGGCCATTAGGCCAATGGTCATTAGCGCTGTTTGAAAACGGAAAAGGAATGCGACTCCTAGTAATGTGCCGACAAGTAAAAACAAAATCTCTGGTCTCTTTCCAGATTTGTAATAATGCAGCGCGACTAGTGCGACTGCCAACATCACCATACAACCCGACCATGCCTCAGATGAGAAATGCACCCCATATATGTAAGGATAAAAGAACAGAAAGCTGGAAATGATGTAAAACCTTTGATGCTCTGCCTTGATAAGAGGTAATGCACTAATGCACAGCAGAGAAATAGAAAGTAATGATAGCAGGGCCGATAAAATTCGCAGCAAAAACAATTGACTGTAGTGGTCTGAAATCCCTAACGAATTAAAAGTATTGAGAAGTGTGTAGCAAAGTAAGGGTTGCGCCGCTGGGCGGATCTGCTCGGCAAACTCCCAGGCTAGCTGGTCAGCGTGGGTGATACCCATTTTGTAGGAGGCAAACTCTACGATCTGGTAGTGCTCATCAGGGTGCAGGTAAATGGCACTGTGCCAGGCTGACACCATGTACAGGGCAAAGGAGATAGCGATACAAATAAGTAAAAGGCGACGATGCGGGCCTATGATGTCCTTTATCACGCAGCTAATATATGGTTATTCTCACATGGTAGCTGTCGCCAAATGCAGAGT
>JAFDYP010000341.1 GCA_018267355.1 Bacteroidota bacterium | reverse complement strand
GACCAGGCGGACCCGGATAGCTATGTGCGCAGAGTGGGCGCTACGGCATTTGGTGAATTTGTAAAGGAAAATAAGAAGGACCTCATACTCTTTAAAACAGATCTATACGCCACCGAGGCCAAGCATGATCCTGTGAAGAAGGCGGATATGATCCGCGATATCGTGCAGTCTATATCCCGCATACCGGATATGATACAGCGCTCGGTATACATACAGCAGTGCGCACATAGCATGCAGATGTCTGAGCAGATACTGGTAGCCGAGGTCAATAAGATGCGCAACTCCCGCGCCAAAGAAAAGACCAAAGAAGATGTAGCTCCGCACATAGAGATACAGGACATAGCTGCCAGCGCAGAGGTACATCAGGAGCAGCTCCTGGCCTCTACACACAATCCGGAGCCGATAGAGCGCGACATCGTACGCGCTCTGATGGAGTACGGCACCTGGGAGGTACCCGTAGATGGCGGAGAGCCGGAGACTGCTACGCAGTTTATCTTTGACACGCTGGAGGGTATCCTGTTTGAGTCTAAGTATAAATTTGCCTACGACTATATACGGTCTGAGTATGACGCAGGGCGCATCCATCCGGAGACCTTCTACACACAGCATACCGACCCGGAGATCAGCAGGCTGGCCATAGACCTGGTCACTGCCTCTGCGCAGGACCAGCTCAGCCCGGGCTGGTGGGAGAAGTATGAGGTGATCGTGCCTGATAAGAAGGCAATCTATATACAGGATATCATCTCATCTACCATGCGTATGAAGCAGATGAAAAACCTGGCTACACTCTACGAGGTAGAGGAGCGTATGCGCACGGCTGAGACCCCGGAGCAGATAGATGAGCTGATACAGCTCTACAAGGTACTGTCTGATCAAAAAAAGGAGTTTGCCAAGGCTACCGGCATAGTGGTGTACAAGCGTAAGTAAACCTTTCAAGCACATCTTTTGTTACTAGCGGGTAGGTCTCCCGTTTTATTCTTACAACACATTGCGGGTTTTAACGTTCCTTAAACTGTGGCTGTTAAACAGCGTTAAGCAGGGGTGATGAAACCTTGATTTCCTCATCCGGCTGAAATAATTTTGTGTTTGAATTCGTTCAACAAGAAAACAACAAAACAGACTAGCCATGAATTTCAAAAGATCATTTTTCACCGTAGTAGCCTCTGTGGTATGTGCCCTGGGCTCTGTGATGGCTTATCAGCATTATCTTGCTCCTGAGCGCATCACTTACATTGACAATAATATCCCGGTACACCGTACCGCCATGGCTGCCATGATGAATACCAGTTCATCCCAGCCGATCGATTTCCGATATGCGGCGGCGGCATCTACGCCATGTGTGGTGCACGTCAAATCTACTTTCAAAGCTGAGCCCGTAGCGATGCGCGGCGGCAGGCCACAAGATCTCTTCGGAGATGACTTTTTCCAGTTTTTTCAGGGTCCTAACCCCTACCAGCGTGCGCCGCGCGAGCAGATGGCTACCGGCTCCGGTGTGATCGTATCCAATGACGGGTACATCGTGACCAATAACCACGTGGTAGAAAATGCCACCAATGTGCAGGTGGTATTGCAAAATAACAAGTCGTATAAAGCCAAGATAGTAGGCCGCGACCCCGATACAGACATCGCACTACTGAAGATAGAAGGCGACAATCTGCCTGCGATACAATTTGCTAACTCTGACTCAGTCCTGGTGGGCGAGTGGGTGCTGGCAGTGGGGAATCCGTTTAACCTGGCCTCTACCGTGACCGCAGGTATCGTGAGTGCGAAGGGCCGCAACCTGAATATGATGGGCGATGGTGGAGATGCACGCGCCAATACTGCTATCGAGTCATTTATCCAAACAGACGCGGCGGTGAATCCGGGCAATAGCGGCGGTGCACTGGTCAATGCTAATGGCCAGCTGGTGGGTATCAATACGGCCATCGCCTCTCCTACCGGCAGCTATGCGGGTTATTCCTTTGCAGTGCCTGCCAATATCGTACACAAAGTGATCTACGATCTGGAGAAGTTTGGTACGGCGCAGCGCGGCTTCCTGGGTGTGACTATCCGCACGCTGGATGATGAAACAGCCAAGAACCTCGGCATGGATGGACCGCAGGGTGTCTATGTAGATGGTGTCAACAAGGGTTCTGCCGGCGAGGCCGGTGGCCTGAAGAGCAAAGATGTGATCCTGAAGATCAACGGATTTCCTGTAGCCAGCTCACCGGAGCTGCAAGAGCAGGTAGCCAAGTACCGCCCCGGCGATAAGATCTCTGTGGAATACCTGCGCGATGGCAAGATACAGACCACCTCTGTGCAGCTCAAGAATAAGTATAACACCGTAGCTACAGTAGACAATACCAGCGATATACTGGAGCAGCTCGGTGTATCAGTGAGCAACCTCTCCAATCAGGAGAAAGCCCAGCTAGGTATATCCAGCGGGGTACGTGTGACTGACCTGAAGGATGGCAAACTATCCGACCTGACCAATATGCACAAGGGCTTTGTGATCACGCAGATAGATGACCAGCCGGTGGGCAGTGTGCAGGACTTCCTCAATATCATGAAGGACAAAACCGGCAAGGTACTGATAGAGGGTGTATATCCCAATAAGCAGGAGAGCTACCTGTATGCTTTCCGTATGTAAGAGCAAGAATTTCTGCTTATAGATCAAAACCCTCGGCACAGTGCTGAGGGTTTTGTTTTTTGGTATAGATTTGCGCCATCATGCTGAAAGTAGGTATCACGGGAGGGATAGGCAGCGGCAAGACGACGGTCTGCCAGATATTTGAGCGGCTGGGGGTGCCGGTCTACTATGCGGACCAGCGTGCCAAGGAGCTGATGGAGGACGATAAACAACTCGTAGCCGATATCCGCAAAGAATTTGGCGATGATGTGTATGATGCAGAGGGTAAGCTGCAGCGCAAGAAACTGGCTGAGATCGTGTTTAACAATGAAGAGCTGCTGGTCAAACTGAATAGTCTGGTGCACCCGGCCGTATTTAAAGACAACCAGTCCTGGAATGAAGTGCTGGCTAAGAAAGGATATCCCTACACGCTGAAAGAAGCGGCTCTGCTGGTAGAGACAGGTTCCTATCTGACGCTGGATAAGCTGATCGTGGTATCTGCCCCTGAGGAGGACCGCATCAAGCGCGTGATGGAGCGTGACCAGGCTACCCGGGAGCAGGTAGTAGCGCGTATCAAAGCCCAGATGCCTGAGGAGCAGAAGGTGAAATACGCAGACTACATCATTTACAATGATACGATCATGGAGCTGGTGCCACAGGTGACCAAGATCCATCTGGATCTTACCAATATTAATTGATTCAATAGAAGATGAAAACGGTAGCATTATTTGTAATTACAATGATCCTAACGGGCACATCGGTTATCTCATCTTCTAAAAAGTTTGCAGGCACATATTGCTATGGCTCAAATATAGAATACACCCCTACTGG
>JAFDYP010000340.1 GCA_018267355.1 Bacteroidota bacterium | reverse complement strand
GGGAGCCGAAGTAACACCTGGCCACGGCATTTCTTTTTTCTTGATTAAGTAAGGAGCAAAAGCGAGATGAGCGTTTTGGGGCTCGTGCTGCCGGGAGTTGAACCCGGAATGCCTCATGCTACGTTTTCCAGCATCACGCAATTCCTCCCCTATTGATGTGAGCGGAGTATCTCACCTCTACGGCATCCTTACTATAGGTTGTCTTTAGTTTCTATACAATATGTCAAAGAACTTTTTTCTTCCTTTGGGAAAGCCCTCCCGCCGCTAGAGCGGGAGGGCGCGTTTTTCATAGTTCTATTTTCTCGATCTCAGCTACTGCGTTGCTACCGTTTTCGATAGCAGCCAGTACTTCAAAGACCTTATCACTCCAGCCTGCGATCAGATATACATCCTTGCGGCGGATATCCAGTGGCGTATTACCGTAGCCTGCCAGGTCAAACAGGTAGAGCTTTGCATCTGGGGAGATACGCTTGTAGTCATCCCAGACTGCAGATACGCTACGCTGCATATGTGCACCACGGCCGGTATCCCACATCTGGCAGTCGGTGAACATCATGACCTTATCCACCTGCACCCTGCGGGAGATCAGGTCTTCGATCACTTTGTAGCCGTTAGTGGCGTATCCTACTTCGCCTTCGCGCTTGTAGTATTCATCTACGTTTGCCAGTACGGACACTTGTGGCATGTTGATCACCTTCCAGCTATCGCCAAACATACCGGTGACCACATTCTTGCTCCTGTTTTGCAGCAGCATCGCCAGCATCAGGCCGATGTCATAGTTCATGACCTTGCTCTTGGCAGAGATCGCCTTCTGCATGGAGCCGGATACATCACATGCGATGACGACCTTTGTGTTTTCGTCAAAGCCTTTGATATTGGCCGCAGTGTGCAGGACGGCGCTTTCCAGCGCGGTCATCACTCGTGCAGTGCGGCCATCCTTCAGCTGCTTCAGCTCACGCCATGCCGCCAGGTAGCGGAATGGCAGTTGCTTTGCATTAGCCACTGCACGCGCATCAGCCAGGTAGCTGCATACTCTCTGCAGCGCCTCGTCAGAGACGTTTGCTTCGAGTATGTTGCGCAGGTTTCGCAGCATGGCCATGTAGCCCATCTTGCCGCTCATGATCAGCTCCTCCCACTTTTCTTTTTTCGCGCCGGCTTTCGCGTCAGCGTTTTCGTAGGCCTGCTGACCCAGTGCGCTTAGCTCAGTCTCCCAGGTGTAGGCAGTAGCGAGCTCATCCTTTGCGATCTTGTTGAAGATCGCTTGCTGAGCCTCGTCTTTTGCCTTTGGGTGCACGAGGAAGAGTGCATCTTTCAGCTTCACATCCGCGTCACGGTTATACTTGCTGAACTGGTACTCATCAAACTTGTTGAAAGCCTCTGCGAGGCCTTTCTGTACTTGCTTGCTGAGCTTGTTCAGCTTCTTGGTGCCTTTGCGCTCATTGGCCAGCTGGTAGTAGGCCAGCAGCTCAGTGATCTCATCTGCTCGCTGTACCACCCGGGCCACGGTCCGGCCGGTAGCGGCACTGCCTTTCAGCTTTGCCATCTCTACGGCCAGTACCAGAGGCACGGAGCGCAGGTACATTTTCTCGCGGGCATATACAGCCAGCTTTCCCGCAAAGTCTGCATCTACTGCAGTCATCAGCTCGCGGATCCTTGCTACACGCTGGTCAGTACCTTCGTAGAATTTATCTCCGAGAGAGGTAGTCACTACCGCAGCGTATAGAGCGGTGCGGGCATCCATGCTATATGCCTCAGCACGCTCATAGTTTTTGGTCTTGTTTCGGTTGAAGACCTTTAGATTGAATTTCATTGTCTATCTCCTTTTTTCGTTTTTGCCACCTGCTCCGGCCTCGCGCGGAGGTGGGAGATAGGTCGGCGTCATTATTTCTTTTTCACCACCGGGGTCAGCCTGTGGCATGGCGGGAGCCATCGGTCCTGTCTCATCTGAGACAGACGCTTCATGCTTAGCGAGTGCATTGATGACTCGTATCAGCAGCCACACTACTGTCACCCATGGGAAAACAGCAGTGTGCGTATGCATTGTTGTTTAATTAAAGGGTGTATGGCGGAAGCCAAAATCGTAGAGCATCTGCTCCTTGCTGCGCCTGACGGATCTCACGTCGCTAAAGTCGAGTGCAGCTGTGATAAATCTCCCTATGGCATCCAGCCACCGGGTAGAAAACCTGACGTGCAGATCAAACTGCCGTGCCTTGTGTTGAATTGTTATCATAGTATTGGTTTTTAGTGTTTATGTTTTATTCTTCGTTTTCATTTTCTGTCACGATCACCATCTCCAGCCCCAGTCGCATCAGAAGCAGTGGAAACGGCTCCTTTGGCTCCGGCATATAGTCCGGCATCATCGCTTCTTCCTCAGGTGTCGGCATTCTGGCCGGTATCCATTTGGGTTCTGCTATTTCTTCTGCGCGTCTCTTGCGGTCTTTGCTGTACTTCACGATCAGATGTATCGTGACCCAGAGTGCGGGCAGGAGGCATAAGAAAGCTGTAAAATTTGTTTCCATCGTTTTCGTTTTCTGTCAAATAAAAAGCCCCGTGTGCTGGGCGCAGACGGGGCTTTTCTCTATCGGAGGTATATTGCTATACCCGCTGATGCTTTCGCCTCGTCTGCCTGTGATCAAATAGATCTTTATTACGATTGCCACCTGTCTCTATCACCAGGGCATAGCTATAGCTGCCTGCGCACTGCGCCGGTGACCACTGCTGGTGCCTGATCGATATGTTGTTTCTGAGTGCCATGGTGCTGTCTCCTTAAACCTTCCATGCCTCGCCACCATTGGATCTGGGGCAGGAGCATGGTCGGTTTTTATTTTTAGTTTCCTGTTATTGTTTTAAAAAAATAAACCCGGCTTTTTGGGCCGGGCTTACTGTTTATTATTAGTTGTTTAGTTTTTTGTACTAAGACCAATATCTGCAATAAGCCCGAAACACACTATCCATGCGGTTTTCGCCGCCGAAGAGC
>JAFDYP010000033.1 GCA_018267355.1 Bacteroidota bacterium | reverse complement strand
CTACTCATAGCGGAGCGCCTCTACCGGGTCCAGGTTGGACGCGAGGATAGCAGGATAGATGCCTGCTGCCATACCGATGATAAAAGTAAAGGTAAGCCCGAGGAAGATCCACAGCCAGGGCATCACAAAGGAAGAGTGCAGCACCAGTACTACCAGGTTGCCCACTAGCACACCCATGATGATACCTATCACTCCGCCTATCATGCAGATGGTAGTAGACTCGGTGAGAAACTGTATGCGTATCACGCGCTTGGTAGCGCCCAGCGCCTTGCTCACACCTATCTCGCGTGTACGTTCATTCACACTGACCAGCATGATATTCATGAGGCCGATGCCTGCGCCTATGAGGGTCAGGATACCTATCACGACTGTCGCCATGCTGACATTGCCCAGCACATTCATATTCTGCTCGGCCATCTTGTCGCTCTTCGAGACCTCAAAGTTCGGGTCATCGCCCGGCCTGATCTTGCGCACCGTGCGAAACACTCCCTCTGCCTCATCTGCCGCCTGATTGAGCTCAGTAGTATTGTCTACCATCACGCTGATATTATATGATGTAGCATCATCTCCAAAATTTCGCTTGGCGGTCATGAGTGGTATCATGGCCATATTGTCATTGCTCACCTGGCTGGCACCTTTGGGGGCCAGCTGGCCTATGACCCGATACTTGCTGCTGCCTATGTTCACCATTTTGCCTACCGGATCTTCTCGCGGGGGAAATATCTTGGCCACTACATCCTTTCCCAGCAGGATCACGTTCTGACCATTTTCTATTTCTGATTTAGACATATTGCGTCCGGACTGGATGCTCCATCCCGCTACCTTCAGGTAGTCATCATCCACGCCCATGACGCGTACATTAGGGTTGGTCTTTTGAGATTCATATTTGATCACCGCAGCGCCATCGGCATCTGTAGATCGGGCCACCGTGGCGGGATATTTATAGTTCTTTTTAAACTCCTGGCTCTGCAACAGCGTGATGGGAGGATTAGCCACTACAGCTTTACGCCGGCGGCGGCGCCTGGTCTGTCCTTCATTTTTGATGCTAAAGGTATTGGATCCCATCTCTGAGCTCAGATTAGCCACGGACTGCGTGATACCTTCGGTAGCCGTGAGGATACCGATCAGAGCCATGATACCAAATATGATGATCATAAGCGTAAGGGCGGAGCGCAGCTTATTGCCCAGTATGGCGCGCATAGCGAGGCGTATATTCTCAGTGAGATTCATACGCAGCAAAGGTGGGCGTTTTTTATCAAAGTATAAAGATACTACGGGTCTGTTATTTGCTACTTTAGTCATGCAAATAAACCAGATATGGTACACCAGACAGAGCTAACCATACCTGCGCACAAGCGCGGCTTTCACCTGATCACAGATCTGGTAGTACGCAACCTGCCTCCTCTGCCGGAGACGGGCCTGCTGCAGCTCTTTATCAAACACACCTCTGCTGCACTGGCCATCAATGAGAATGCTGATCCATCTGTGCGCGTCGATTTTGAGACAGCCTTTAACCGGATAGTAGTGGAGCGTGAACAATACTACACACATAACGATGAAGGCCCCGACGACATGCCCGCCCATGTCAAGTCTGTGCTGGCCGGCTCCTCTGTATCGATACCTATCTCCAATCATAAACTCAATCTGGGCACCTGGCAGGGTATTTACCTCTGCGAGTTTAGGGAATCGGGCGGCGCCCGTCGGCTAGTAGCTACTATTCTGGCTTAGATTAATCTGAATGGAATAATTCAGTTCAGCGAATTTTCGCTAATAGAGAAAAAACGCTAACAATCTTCAAATATCCGGCACTTCGTCCCGTCCTCATCGTAAAAGGATATATATTCGCATTATCTTAATCAGTTTTTCAATCGTAAACTCACAAATCAAAAGTCATGGCATTTGACATAGAAATGATCAGGAAAGTGTATGAAGCACTTCCTGCCAAGGTTCAGGCCGCCCGTGCACTCACCGGCAAGCCGCTTACCCTCACAGAAAAGATACTTTACTCTCACCTGCACAGCGATCAAAAGCCTGTCGTATTTGAGCGTACCAAATCATACGTAGACTTCGCACCGGACCGCGTAGCCATGCAGGATGCCACAGCTCAGATGGCGCTGCTCCAGTTTATGACTGCCGGCCGCAAGAAGGCTGCGGTGCCGTCTACGGTACACTGCGACCACCTGATCACTGCCAAGGTAGGCTCCAAGGCTGACCTCGAGGTGGCCAACTCGGGCAATAAAGAGGTATACGACTTCCTTGCATCTGTATCTAATAAATATGGCATCGGCTTCTGGAAGCCGGGTGCAGGTATCATCCACCAGATCGTGCTGGAGAACTATGCATTCCCGGGCGGTATGATGATCGGCACGGACTCTCACACGGTGAATGCCGGCGGCCTCGGTATGGTGGCCATCGGTGTAGGTGGCGCTGACGCGGTAGACGTGATGGCGGGCCTGCCATGGGAGCTCAAGTGGCCTAAGCTGATCGGCGTGAAGCTGACCGGCAAACTGAATGGCTGGGCTTCTGCAAAAGACGTGATCCTGAAAGTGGCCGGTATCCTGACCGTAAAGGGTGGAACAGGTGCTATCGTAGAATATTTCGGTGATGGTGCGGTCTCTCTGAGCTGTACCGGTAAGGGTACTATCTGCAACATGGGTGCTGAGATCGGCGCTACTACCTCTACATTCGGCTATGACGAGAGCATGGAGCGCTACCTGCGCGCCACAAGCCGCGCAGATGTAGCTGACCTGGCCAATGGCGTGAAGGAACACCTGAACGCTGACCCAGAGGTATATGCTGATCCTGCTAAATACTTTGACGAACTGATCGAGATCAACCTGGACGAGCTGGAGCCATATATCAATGGTCCATTCACACCGGATCTCGCTACACCTATCTCTAAAATGAAAGAGGCTGCTGCTGCAAACGGCTGGCCTACCAAGGTACAAGTAGGCCTGATCGGTAGCTGTACAAACTCTTCTTACGAAGATATCTCCCGCGCAGTATCTCTCGCGCAGCAGGTAGCTGACAAGAACCTGAAGGCAAAGGCTGAATTCAGCATTACGCCGGGCTCTGAGCAGATCCGCTTCACTATAGACCGTGATGGTTTCATCAATACTTTCAACAAGATCGGCGCAGAAGTGTATGCTAACGCATGCGGTCCGTGCATCGGTATGTGGGCACGCGCAGGCGCAGACAAGAAAGAGAAGAACACCATCGTTCACTCTTTCAACCGTAACTTTGCTGCCCGTCAGGATGGCAACCCTAATACTTATGCCTTCGTAGCATCTCCTGAGCTGACCACAGCACTCGCTATCGCCGGCGACCTGACCTTCAACCCGCTCACCGATACACTGGTCAATGAGAAAGGTGAGACCGTGAAGCTCGATCCACCATCTGGCTACGAGCTGCCTACCAAGGGCTTTGCAGTAGATGATCCGGGCTATCAGGCTCCGGCTGCTGATGGCAGTGGCATCAATGTAGTGGTCAACCCAGAGTCTGACCGTCTGCAGCTGCTGTACTCCTTCGCTCCATGGGAGGGTACTGACATCAAGGGACTCAAGCTACTGATCAAGGCCAAGGGCAAGTGTACTACTGACCATATCTCTATGGCTGGTCCATGGCTAAAATACCGTGGCCACCTGGATAATATCTCTAACAACATGCTCATCGGCGCTACCAACTTCTTTAACGAGAAAACAAACTCTGTGAAGAACGAAATGACCGGCGCCTATGACGAAGTGCCAAAGGTACAGCGCGCCTACAAGGCTGCAGGCCTCGGCTCTATCGTAGTAGGTGATGAGAACTATGGTGAAGGATCCAGCCGCGAGCACGCAGCGATGGAGCCACGCCACCTCGGTGTCCGCGCTATCCTCGTGAAGTCTTTCGCACGTATTCACGAGACCAACCTGAAGAAGCAGGGGATGCTCGGCCTCACCTTCGCGGATAAGAATGATTACAACAAGGTGCAGGAAGATGACAGCATCGATATCCTGGGCCTGACCTCATTCGCCCCGGGCAAGCCGCTGACTGTGGTGCTGAACCACAAAGATGGCAGTAAGGACGAGATACAGGTAAACCATACCTACAACGAGCAGCAGATCGAATGGTTCAAGGCCGGTGGCGCCCTGAATATCATCCGTGCTAAAGCTGCTGCTGCACACGCATAAAGCAATGTGAACAGAATACCACGAAACAGCCTCCATTTGGAGGCTGTTTTCATTTAGGTCTATTCAGTATTTTTTACTTTTGACCGATGTCCTCATTCCTCAATACTCCTATAGAATACCTCAAAGGTGTAGGCCCCGCCAAAGGCGAGGTCATGCGCAAGGAGTTTGAGATCGCGACCTTCCGTGACCTGTTGTATTATTATCCTTTCCGCTATGTAGACCGCTCGGTCATACACGAGATACGCGAGATCAATTTCAATACGCAGTATATCCAGCTGAGAGGCAAGATCACCTATTTTGACATGGTCGGTACAGGCCGCGGCAGGAGGCTGGTGGCAGGCTTTGTAGATGGCACCGGTGAGATTCAGCTCGTCTGGTTTCAGGGGGCCAACTGGATCGAGCGCATCCTGAAACTGAATACAGAGTACATCCTCTTTGGCAAACCCAATTACTTCAACGGCGATTACAATATCCCGCATCCCGAGATGGAGCTGGCCAGCGAGTATAAGAAGGACGCAGCACCAGGCTTGCAGCCTGTTTACCCCACTACTGAGAAAGCTAAGAAGAAATTCATAGACTCGAGGGCCATACAGAAGATGACACACAAGATGGTAGAGCAGGCTGGCGAGCGCGATATACCGGAGTACCTGCCGGAGGCAGTGCTATCCAGGCAAAAGCTCATGGCACGCTATGAAGCCATGCGCAATATCCACTTCCCAAAGAATGAACACGCTTTGGCAGATGCACAGTTTCGCATCAAGTTTGATGAGCTGTTTCAGATACAGCTGAAGGTGATGAAGCTGAAAGCCAACCGCAGCAATACCGTGCGCGGCTTTGTGCTGGAGAAGATCGATCACTACTTTGATAAGTTCTATAAAGAAAAGCTGCCCTTCTCACTGACGGACGCACAGAAGCGCGTGCTGCGCGATATCCGCAAGGATACACTCTCAGGCAAGCAGATGAACCGGCTGCTTCAGGGCGATGTAGGCAGTGGCAAAACGATCGTCGCACTGCTCACCATGCTGATGGCTATAGACAATGGTTTTCAGGCCTGCCTCATGGCACCTACAGAGATATTGGCACAGCAGCACTATGCGAGTATCGAGCCACTGGTGAAAGGACTAGGACTAGAGGTTGTACTGCTGACAGGAAGTGTAAAAGGTAAAACGCGCAACTACATCCTCAATAACCTGAAGGAGGGGAACATCCATATCGTGATAGGCACGCATGCACTGATAGAGCCTACCGTCGAGTTTAAAAATCTCGGCATGGTGGTGATAGATGAGCAGCACCGCTTTGGCGTGGAGCAGCGCTCCAAGCTCTGGGCAAAGAACGTGAAGCCGCCACATGTGCTGGTTATGACTGCTACGCCTATCCCGCGCACGCTGGCCATGACTGTATACGGCGACCTCGATGTGTCAGTAATAGATGAACTGCCTCCGGGGCGCAAGGCGATCCGCACCGTGCACCGTACGGATAGCGACAGGCTGCGAGTGTTCGGATTTGTGCGCGAGCAGATAGCAGAGGGCAGGCAGATATACTTTGTCTACCCGATGATAGAAGACTCTGAGGAGTCTGATCTCAAGAACCTCATGGACGGTTATGAGAGTTTATCGCGAGCCTTCCCAAAACCAAACTATCAGATCAGCATCGTGCATGGCAAGATGAAGCCACAAGACAAAGACTACGAGATGCGGCGCTTTGTGAAAGGCGAGACACAGATCATGATCGCTACGACTGTGATAGAGGTAGGCGTCAATGTGCCTAATGCCAGTGTGATGGTGATAGAAAATACGGAGCGCTTTGGCCTGTCACAGCTACACCAGCTGCGTGGTCGTGTGGGTCGTGGCGCTTCGCAGTCCTATTGTATATTGATGACCGGAGCCAAATTAAATCCTGTCTCCAAGAAAAGGGTGGAAGTGCTCTGCGCGACAAATGATGGTTTCATCATAGCAGAAGAAGACCTAAAGCTGCGGGGCCCTGGTGATCTGGATGGCACGCGACAAAGTGGTGCTGTGAACCTGCGCATAGCAGACCTCTCCGAAGATGTACATATACTGGATGCTGCACGCCAGGAGGCATTCACACTCATAGATACTGATCCGGATCTGGTCAAACCGGAAAATCAACGACTCAGAACTTATCTCGAAACGGAAGCGAAAGATACTACCTGGAGCAAGATTAGCTAAAACTAGCGCGGTACTTTGGTACGCTTACCTCCGCCATCAGAGGGTAGTACGCCGCTCTTGGCTTTGTATGATTTAGGCAGCTCAGGTTGCTGTGAACCGGGTTTTCCCTTTTTCTTTTTCTCAGGGGTAGAGTCGGCATAGGTAGGACATGGTATCTTATTGTTATTACAGCCTGTAGCATGTATCAGAAAGGAAGCAAAGATGACAAGCATAAGATGACGCATGGCAAAAGAGTTTATTGATGATGAAAGCTAGTGATAGCAAAGCATTTATCAAAGCGAATGAATCATATGGCGGAAAATATGAAATATCAACAGACTCTGAAAGGCAATGATAGCAAGGGTTTCAGCGCATAATATTGAAAATCAACTATTTGCGCTAAAACCTTGTGATAGTGCGGGATACAGGGCGCACTTATGCACAGCAGCAGTGGCGGAGGCGCTTTGAAAGTGAAAGGCATCCTTATACTTTCGTCAGCGTTAATCAATTCATAACCCCTATAAACAAAAACACAATGAATAAGGGAGAACTCGTAGACAAGATCGCAAAAGACGCGAAGATCACTAAGGGCCAGGCTGCAGATGCTCTGGACGCTGTGATCGGTGCAGTAGAATCTACACTGGCTAAAGGCAACAAGGTAACCCTCGTTGGCTTCGGTACTTTCTCAGTAGCTAAGCGCGCTGCACGTACAGGCCGCAACCCACGCACCGGCAAAGAGATCAAGATCAAGGCTAAAAAGGTAGCTAAGTTCAAGGCTGGCGCTGAGCTCGCTAAGAGAGTAAACAAGTAATATTGTCTACCAGATCTATCGGGAAATCCCCTCCATATGCGGAGGGGATTTCTTTTTTCGGGCAGACCGGAGCGGGAGGTATGTCTTATCTTTACTGACAGCAAAATATTTTGAAACAGCCGGTATCCCATTTTATCAGGCACCATCACGCCTTGGCAGCACTACTCATAGCGCTACTATCCTTTTTCACAGCTATAGGATACAATGAGGCCAATATCCATGCACTAAAAGAAGTAGAGCGCACAGAGCATACCACCAAAACCGATACCAGCTGGGGATGGGTGGCTACGGTAGACGATGCTGCCTATATCCGCCCAGCGGAAAACTACTATCACTATCATATCTGGCGGGACAATAATCCGGGCCGCCAGTCCTACTTCCTGCGCACGCCGGGCTACGGCCTTTTCAGGTATGCGCTGATGAAAATTTGGGGCTATGATGCAGCACAGAGGTACTTCAGGTATATACAGGTCCTGCTTTTTGCTATTGCTACTCTTCTGCTGTATCGTGTCGGGCTGATGCTGGGTCTCTCTGCCGGATGGGCGCTGGTGGCTGAGGCTATATATGGCCTGAGCCCTTTTGCCATAGGCTTTTTATACTATAGCCTGACAGAAGGCATCACGCCGGCGCTGATGATCGCCTATATATTTCTGCTATTGCTGGCGTACCGCAGGCGGGGGCCGTTCTTTTACCTGCTAGCTGCTGTACTGATGAGCTATATCGGTCTGGTCAGGCCGGTGTTGCTGATCTTCGCAGCGGCTTTGCCGCTCATGGTGTGGTGGTCTGCTCAGCGCCTGCCCATACTGCGTAGAAGCGCTTTTGTGCTACTCAATATCCTGATCATAGCGCTGCCACTCACCATGTGGGCCTACCGCAGCTACCGGATAGCCGGCGAGTGGGTAGGCATCTATCCCATCTACTATGCGGAGAATAACTCTCAGTTTCGCCCTACACACCAAGCCATCTGGCGCTTCGCCAGCAGCTTTGGGATGGAGGGGCGTACTTTTCATGAATCTATGGTGCCGCTCTGGCAGGCCACTATGCGTGGAGATACCGGCGAGGTGCATATCGATAGCATTCTCATGACCATCCCGCCTCTGGTGCGGCGGGACCTGGGCGAGGCAGATCTGCGCAAGGCCTATCACCTGTACAGGTCGTCTATCGTTTATCAGCGGGATCACTACCCCCGGGGAACTGCCATGCCGGATACCATTTCGCTCATAGAGCGGGAGGTGATCCGCACTTTTGATCGCTACACGGCGCAGGTAGGTAGTACCCATCCGCTGCGGTGCCATGTGCTCGTTCCGCTCAGGGTATTTAAGATAGCTTCAGTCCACTCAAATCTGTCTCTCTGGATATTTCAGCACACCTGGCGGGGCACCTGGTGGATGGAGGGACTACGCCTGATCTTTCTATTGCTGCATGTGGCATGTTGTCTTTCTTTCCTATATTTTCTCATCAGGGGAGAAAGGACGGCAAGGTTGATTTTAGGATGGCTCATAGCTGCCTATTTCTTTTACCTGTGTTACTTCTTTCGCGGGCTGGAGGAGCGGTACACCTTGCCACTGCTGCCGTTGATGCTGTTAGCCTTTATGGCAACCTTGCAAAACTTTGCCACCTATGCTATGAAGACTTTTAACAAAAAAGTATCTGCTGTACAGTGAAAAACAACCTGCGTATCGCGCTCAGTTATTACCTTTAGCAGCTTAACAAAAAACCCTCTTCTATAGATGAAAAGACTACTTACGCTCCTGTCTTTGTCCCTATGTACTTATGCCTCTCAAGCACAGATCACTTTTTTGTCTACAGACATTGCCACCGCTCCATGGACCAATGTCATGCAAAAAGATACGCAGACGGGCGCTGTCAACTTTGGCAACCGTGGGGCTAATCAAGTGTATGATTTTCATACGCTCCAAAACAATGTGCCTGACACGCTCTTCTATGAGACTCCCACCAGCACGCAGCTATCATCTATTCCCGGCGCTACGCTGGCACTGACGGGGGATCACAATACATACATTTTTGCCAAAAATCAAACCGCTCTTTTCTCATACGTAGGAGGACAGGCTGTCTACAATGGTACAACACTGCTGACACCATTCAGTCCGATAGATACGGGATATAAGTTTACGACTGCGTACGGACAGCATTTTGCCGGCACATATGGTTTCACCACTACTCAGCCGGGGAGTGCTTTTGGCCAGTCTGCCATCTATCAGGTCCGCATTACCAATACTACTACCTTCACCGATACGATAGATGGATGGGGCAAAGTGATCACGCCGCTTGGTACATACAATTGTCTCCGTCAGCACCGAGTGGAGCACAGCAGCACACTACTCGAATATAAACTAACAGTCATCTCCCCTTGGGCCAACGTACCCACCAGCTCCTCTCTGCCAGCCAATCCTATCGTAAGCAATACAAATACCTACTACTATCTGACCAAAGAGGCGCATGGCTCTGTGATCAGCTTCACAGCTGATGCTAATGGCAATCCCAAAACGGCGAGCTGGAGCAAGACACCTCCTACACCTGTGGCCAACTTCGGCTATACGACCGGTGCCTCGGGTAGCGTAGCATTTCACGATAGCACCACAGGCACGCCTGTGACCTATTCATGGAACTATGGTGACAATACCGCCGTCGGCACTACTGCCAGCCCTACGCATAGCTATGCCGCAAACGGCACCTACTACGTATGCCTGACCGTGACAAATGTGAGCGGTACCAGCACACACTGCGATAGCGTGCATATCACCAATATCGTAGCTGCTACCACGCCTCCTACAGCGGGCAACGATACTGCAAGCCTCCTCCAGCCGGGTACGGTGACCATCAATGTACTGGCCAATGACGTCAATCACAATGCCGGTGATACTCTCTGCATCAATAGTATCCTGGGTGCTACCACCGGATGGGCTACCGTCTCCGGCTGCAATAACATCGTCTACCATCCGCTCAATAGCAACTATGCCGGCCTGGACACCTTCTACTATAAGGTCTGCGATATCCATGTGCCTACCCTGTGTGATACGGGCATGGTAGTGGTCAATGTAACAGTAGCTCAACCAATGCCTGTAGCATCTTATATTGCACATCCATATTTGAATTGTACAGATACTATCATCAGCACCTCACTGAATGCTGATTCATTGGTATGGCATGTCACCAGCCAGACTAACGCACTGCTGGATACTTTGATCATCAATCAAAATGGCTTCATTTTGCAGCAGAGCAATGGATTCCCTGGTGATGTGTATAATATCTGTCTTTGGGTATTCAATACTTCTGGAAGTGACTCTGTATGCTTCGTAGGCGGAGATCCATGTGAAGGCATCAATGAGATATCAGCATCTCAATTCAGCATCTATCCAAATCCAGCTTCTGACCGTATCGTACTCGACCTCTCTCACATAGATCAGAATACTATGAGCGAAATAGAAGCTGTAGAAGTCTACGACATCTTGGGTGACAGGCTGAAAACTGTTGCGGTAAAGAACAGCAATGAGATAATAGTATCTGACCTCAGCTCAGGCATCTATATGGTAGGCCTGCGTGATAATAATGGCAATAAGCGCATCCTCGGCAAGTTTGAGGTAATGCACTAATACAGTCCGATAAAATATACAAGCAGCCCTTTGTGCCATGCGCAGAGGGCTTTTTTATACCCTTTATTCGTATCTTAGTCAAAGAAAATCTGCCACTTGAGAAAACTATACGTACTGTTTTTATTGGTCTTTTGTATCATCACAGCATATGGTCAGCGTGCTCCGCGACCACTCAATGACTCCTATACCATTACGCGCCTGGACTCGGTGGGCCTCACACCGCTGTCTAATGATAGCAACTTCATAGCCGGTGATACAGTATGCCTGACCCAGGTATACGGAGGCCATGGCTGGGCTGCGGTGACCGACTGCAAGCATGTGAGCTATCAACAGACCGATCGTGGTTTCTACGGCAGAGATACTTTCTTCTATGTCTCCTGCTACTCACACCTGCAGCCTACGCTCTGTGATACAGGGCGTGTCTTCATGACCATCCGCCCCCGAGCCAATAATGATACCATCCTGCTCATGCAGTATGACTCCCTTTGGCTAAGGCTGATGGACAATGACTCCAATAAAGTAGTGGGAGACTCGCTCTGCCTCAGCAGCCTGCTCCGTACTACTACCTCCCGTGCGGGCTGGTCGGTACTGAGGGGGTGTGACTCTGTGAAATACAAAACGCTCAATACCGGATACTGGGGGCTTGACACCTTTCGCTATAAGGCGTGCAGCCGCAAGATCCCTACACTATGTGATACCGGCGTCGTGATCGTGAACCTGTATTTCCCGCCTAAGGTATTTGACGACTCGGCCACCCTGACCCAGCCCGACACGGTATCTGTACGGCTGCAAGCCAATGACAGCGTGTATATAGTCACAGATAGCATCTGCGTCACATCTATATACGGCCCTGCGGCAGCATGGGCTACGCTGTATGGCTGTGATTCGCTTACCTTTCACCCTACAGATTTTCACAATAGCGGAGATGATACCCTCTACTACGTATCCTGCTACACCACGCTACCGGATAAATGTGATACAGCGAGCCTGATCGTCAAAGTGACATTGCCGCTACCGGGAGTAGACTTTACCTATGAGGAATCTGCGCACTGCCTCACTACTGCGCAGGATGCCTCCGTGCTATCAGACTCCGTGCACTGGGAGGTGACCTATATCAGCGGTAATGGTACCGATACCACCTGGGGCAATACCAATCTGATCACGATACAGGCCACTCCTGATTCTGCCTTTCAGGCAGAGGTGTGCCTCACAGCATACAATCCATCGGGAGATACGACCATCTGTTATACTTTCTGGATAGAGTGTATAGGATCAGGAGTGCATGACCTGGATATCGCTGCTATAAGTGTCTACCCCAATCCCGCCAATGATGCGGTCAATATAGACCTCTCGCAAGCCGGGGCGGCCCTGTCGTCTCTGGCCACAGTAGAGGTATCTGACCTTACGGGCCGCATACTGAAGAGGGAAGTGGCTAAAGAGACCATACACCTATCAGTCAGCGATCTGGGCAGTGGCCTCTATCTGCTGGGATGTACAGATCAGACCGGGGCCAGCCGCGGCATAGCCAAACTGCAAGTGATACATTAAGTTCTTAGCGGTTTACGCCAAACTTGAATCCGATCGTCGCCACGATCATATTACTGCGGAAATTATTGAATACTCCCGGCTCCTGAGTGCCTGATGCATCAGTATATGAATACGGTGTATAGTAGTCTTTGTACTGCGTGTGAACGTAAGCCAGATCTGCAAAGAACCTGCTGCCACGGTATCCTATGCCGGCAGTATAGTTGTAGCGGCCGGCGTCATAGCCGGGTACAGCTACACCACTCTTGAATGGCGACTGGCTCCAGGCAAAACCCGCGCGCAGGCGCAGGGTCTTATAGGCAAACTCAGCCCCGGCGCGGACGGTAGAGGCCAGCCTGTATTTGGCTGAGATATTCAGATTCTCCAGGTCAGAGTATTGCCTGTCGCTACCATCAAAACGATAGCGGGTATGGCTATAGTCATTCATCTCATAGTCTACTGATATAAAGCCCCACTGCTTCAGGTAGAAGCTGGCGCCAAAGGTGGCGTTGAGCGGATTGCTATAGGAGAAGCGGTACACGGACCCAGTATCGGCATAGAGGGTGGGCATAGCCCCGATATTACTCTTCATACTGCCCTCGGTATTTTCATTGAGGCGGAAGTAGGATGGCGTCTGCACAGAGCCTCCGAGCCGTACCCAGGCAGCAGGTTTTACGATGATACCAAATTTGCCATTCACACCTACACCGCTGAGCGTATAATCATAAGTGCTGGTGTAGGATGAATCTCCGCTGCCATTGCGCTCAAAGAAGCTGGCATATCGTGAGTAAGACATATAGGGTACACCCAGCCCAAATCCCAGGTATACTGTATTGTCTACATTGAAACCCAGAGTAAGATTGATATCATTCAGTGATCCCTTGGTGGTCACAGTGCCTACCTGAGTGACAGGTAGCGGAATGCGGGATGAGAGCCGGTTATAGTTGGTATCTGTCCAGTCGCTCACATATGTCTGATAGGCCTCTACAGATGGTATATCAAAGTTGTCCAGATTGATATTGTAAGGGTTTGTATTCAGATTATTGGTCAGTGCCTGCGCATAGGAGTTTTGAGTGTTGACGCCATATATTTTATCAGATCTGTTGAAGTCAGCCACTTTCTGAAAACCTATACCTACGACTACCCGGCTCAGTTTATTGGGATTGTTGAAACTCATCCCCTGAGTGCGGGACAGATCTTTGGTAGCAAATACCAATCCCGCCTGGCTTAGCATTCCCTTTGAGAAACTCTGGTCAATATTATTGCCCAGGTAGCTGGATGAAGTAGTACCCCAAAGGGCACCACCGCTGATGGCAAACTCATGAGAGCGGTAGAGGGCGATACCCGCCGGATTTTGCAATATGGCAGACTGGTCTGCACCTACGCTGCTGAAGGCTCCGCCGGCACCCAATGAGCGGGCCGTACCTGTCAGGTCCGGGCGCATCATTTTAAAGGCATCGTTTTCGTAGGTCTGTGCCCAGCTCATGGCAGTGACAGAGAGCAGGCCGGTCAGGATGAATACTTTTGTCATGATACACTGTTTGATATTTCACTAAATGGCGGGACCCTGATCACCTGGATGATTCCTGATCCCGCCAACACTATTTTGCTATTACCGGTAGAAAAAAGTTTAGCGTCTGCCGCCGTGGCCACCACCGCCGCTGAAACCGCCGCCACTATGACCGCCGCCGCCAAAGCCTCCACCACCACTGAAACCACCACGGCTACCACCACCACCGAAACCGCCGCCACTGCTGAAACCGCGATTACCGCCGCCGAAACCGCCGCCATTGCTGAATCCACCGCGGCTGCCACCGTCAAAAGAACGTGGCTGGGCATTCATGCGAGGTTGGGACTGCTGATAGCCCCTTGATTCAAAATTACCACGCGATTGCTGTTGATTATTATTGAACTGGCGGTTTTCATTTTGGTAGCCCCGATCCATCTGGCGGCCTTGATCCATGCCACGGTTATTATTATTCATAGACTGGCGGTCAAACTGCCTGTCATTACCACGCTGCATATTGTTATTCCTGTCCGCGCCGCGATTGATCTGCTGGTCATTGGCCCTGTTATATGGCTTATCATCCCTGCTGAAACTCTCTCTACCGCTACGATTTATATTGTTGTTCATAGACCGTCCACCGTTTGGTGAGGCGGTAGCTTCCTTATGATAGTTGGCCACAGCGCGATCTACGTTATGATAGGTAGTATTAGTGCCCACAGTGGCTGTCCTGTGGCGGGGGCCGTAGTAGGTAGAATGGCCGGCCCAGTTGCCATAGCCATAGTCGTAGAAACCATGATGATACCCGTAGCCATAGCCGCAACCGTAGCCATAGCCGAGGCCATAACCATAATATCCGGTATACCAAGGGCTATACCAGCCACCGTAGCCCCCCCAGCCATAGCCAAGACCAAAGCCTCCGTAGCCCATGCCAAAACCATAGCCCATGCCAAAACCGTAGCCGTAGCCCATGCCAAAGCCGCCAGCGTAATAGGGGCTGTACCAGCTGCTGTAGTACGGGCTATATCCGTAGCCAAAAGATGAGTAGTAAGGCGAGCCCCAGTAGTAATACGGCGTATACCAGTCATCATAGTAGCTCATACTGTAGCCGGGGGTATAGTACCTCCTCAGCCGGCTTGTATAGTTATAGCTATCATCATCCCAGTATTCGTCTCCGGAGTAGGCATCGCTGTAAGTGTTGCTGTTATAGGTGCCTCCATTATTATTGCTATTGCTGCTGGTATTGCCATTGTAGCTCTGGCTGGAGGTGGAGCTATTGCTATAGCCATCATTTTGATCAGTAGCCTGCTGCTGGCTATTACTGCTATTATCCTGGCTATTGTACTGCTGCTGGTAGTCCTGGTTAGAGTTCCCACGGCTGCTTTTGGCGTCATAGTAGACGTCATCACTCTGGGCGAAAACCTCTCCTGCGCCGAGCAGGCTGAGTAGCAGGGTTACGAAAAATATTTTGCTGCGTGACATGATTCTTATTGTTGTAGTTGTATAGACAAAGTTACTCCACATTGGTTTAAAATCCTTGATTTTACTATATTGCCGGTATATTTAACAGAGCAAATGCTATACCATTCGATCGCTTTTTTAGTTGTCTTAACAACCACCGTGCTATTGGTGCCGCGACCT
>JAFDYP010000339.1 GCA_018267355.1 Bacteroidota bacterium | reverse complement strand
ACTGCCCGGGGGCCACATATGCATCTTCTGACACACTACGCAATGAACCAAACCCCGCCACTCCCGGTATACTAGGTGTGAACGTACTGCCGGATAGCACTGTGCAGTTTACATGGTCGCCCAGTACGTCGCCGCAGACCACCTGGTACGTGATCTACCTCATCACGCCTAATGGTACACCTATCATTATAGACTCTGTGTATGGGCGTTTTACCACATCATGGATAGATAGCGTACACAATCCTTATGCCTCCGCTCTAAACTATACCATAGATGCCAGAGATAGTTGCGCATTCACTCAGCCTAGTGCATTCAATACCAGCCCACAGCAGTCCATACTCGCACAGTACCAGACGGCCCACTGTGACAGGTCCATCGGTGTCACCTGGAGCAGGTATGTCAACCTGCCCGGCGGTGTGAGGAGCTACGAAGTATTTGTCAGCAAAAATGCTGGCCCATACGAGATGGTAGCTGATATAGATACATCTACCTTCAATTACGATTATCCCAATTTCGCAGATGGAGACTCGCTACAGATATATGTAGTGGCAGTAAGCGCATTGGATACCAATCACGTCCTGCACTCTAACTATATGCGCTTTACGGCCAATGTGGTGAAACCACCCTCCTATATCTATATCACTAATATCACGGTAGATGCTACGAATAATGTAGACCTGACCTGGCTGGTAGATAATAAGGCAAAGATACTCTCGTATGAGGTTCAGAGATCGGAGGACAACGCTCAGTATCTGCTCACAAAGCTGATCCACGTAGGCCCGCCGCTGGCTGTATTCAGTTCCTTTGCAGACTCGACAGTGCAGCCGCAATATGAACCATATTACTACACGGTCACGGTTTTTGACTCGTGCAATGGCTCCATAGTGACGCCCTATGCTGAGCACATATCCCTGCAGGGCACGCTATCAGACTACTACGAGATATCCCTCAACTGGAATCCGCTGCATATTTTTAATGCACGTGTGCTGAAGCAAAACCTCTACCGCGACATCGGTGATGGTACGGGCATGCATCTTGTACGGACTTTCAATGACTCTACGCACGTTTCTTTTGTAGATTCTGTCTATCAATACCTGGACAAAGCCGGCAATTTCTGCTATCGCATAGAGGCAGTATACCATATCGTTTTGCCGGATGCTCATTACGATACTGTACTGAGTAGTTTCTCCAATATAGCCTGTGTGGACCATCGCCCCATCATCTATATCCCTAATGCCTTTGTTTACAATGGCACTAATAATTTCTTCAAGCCGCGCATCATCTTTGGCGATCCGCAGGGGTATACCATGACGATCTTCAATCGCTATGGCGGCAAAATATTTGAGACGCACGACCCCAATGAAGGATGGTATGGCAATGATGGCGGTAAGCCGGCACAGCAGGGAGGCTATGCCTATCTGATACAGTTCACTGCCAGTGACGGTACGGCCATAGAGCGCTCAGGCATCGTGATGATGCTGAGGAAATAGTGCTAGATCTGCATGTGATTTGCAGACAGAATCAGAGGAAGGGCTAGTTATGTAAGGTATCCAGAACAATAGTAGTCCCAGAACTGCTCACTATCGTATCTACAATATAAAGATAACTACCCGTCACACATGTTGTCCCTACCATAAGCCCATGGCCATGTATAGTTATATTGCCTATGCTATTGACATACATCGTTTGCGTGGGAATGCTAAAATTGAGGCCGGAAGTTACAAAGGCATTTGCTGCCACAGGGTAGTATGGGTAGCGGTTCATAATAAAGTTATTACCGCCTGCGTCGGACAATTGTACTGAAGTGCCACTGGAATTAGAAAAATAACCAGCAGATAATGGATTGGCCACAGATACTACCTGTGTAGATGAATCAACTCCTATACTATTAGAGATTCTAAGCTTCACAGTATAGCTGCCTATCTGACTGTATGTGTGGTGGGCAGGATCGGTAGTGGCGGTAGATCCATCGCCAAAGTCCCATAGGTAGGTCATTCCGGATTGCTGCTCAGTGACTGCAAAGGTGATAGGTGAGCCGGCTACATCATTGCCGCAACCAGATCCGAAGTTGAACAGAGCGTTTGGAGCGTCGTAAACAGTGATACTTTTGGTTGTCGTATTTTTAGCCCCGCTGGTGGTAGTGGTTACCAGTGTCACTATATATGAGCCTGATGCGGTATACGTCTTTTGTACCAGCGTGCCGGTTCCAGTCGTACCATCACCAAAATCCCAGGCTGATGCTATAGAGTTACTCGAGCAGTCTGTGAAGGTGATAGATTGGCTCACCAAGGGCTTAGATACATTCATAGATATACAAGCGCCGGATGAAGCATTTTTTTTGCACCCTGAAATAGAGAGGCAAAGTATAGAAATGCACCATAGATATTGACGGAACGTTTTCATAGCAGATCGTGTTTTTTGTGATGGATAAAAACGAAAACTAACAATAAGATTTGATTCTGCTATCTGTTTTATAACGTGAAAGCAATATTATTCTTTCGTATTTTAGATCAGATCCTTCAGTATCTTCTTTAGTAGTTTAGCTTTTACCAGCTCATATGACTTCTGGATATAGTGTTTCCACTGCTTGTCTGAGAGCGCATCACCTTGTATCAATACCCATTTGTATCTGGCCAGATAGGCTGCAGGCTTGATGCCCGGTTTCTGAGAAAACTCCTCAAATTCTTCTTCATTTACTTTGAGTGAAGCTTTAAACGGCAGGTGCTCACTGGTCACGCAAAACATCTTCTCTCCGATGGAGAAGCAAAGATCTGCGCCCCACTTGATATCCTCTGTCACATGCGGCAGTGAGAGGCAGCAGTCACGCAGGGCCTCTATATCCATACTATTTGCGGGAGTAGTTAGGGCTTTCCTTAGTGATGGTCACATCATGTGGGTGAGATTCATTGACACCAGCCGCAGTGATACGCACGAACTCAGCCTGCTGTAGCGCCTTAATATTCTTAGCACCACAGTAGCCCATGCCGGCCCTCAGGCCACCGATATACTGGTACATCACCTCGGCTACGCTGCCCTTGAATGGTACACGGCCTACGATCCCCTCCGGCACCAGCTTTTTGATGTCATCTTCTGCATCCTGGAAGTAACGGTCCTTAGATCCCTCCTGCATAGCTTCTACGGAGCCCATACCGCGATAGGATTTGAACTTGCGGCCTTCAAACAGGATCGTCTCACCCGGACTCTCATCCGTACCGGCAAAGATACCACCCGCCATCACGGTGTCTGCACCGGCAGCAAGGGCTTTGACTATATCACCGGTGTAGCGGATACCGCCATCGGCTATGATCGGGATGTTCTTCTTCCTGGCGGCAGCGGCAGCATAGCTGATAGCGGAGAGCTGCGGTACGCCCACACCTGCTACGATACGCGTAGTACAGATCGAGCCCGGCCCTACGCCTACTTTCACCGCATCTACACCGGCATCTATCAGCGCCTTGGCGCCGGCCTCAGTAGCTATGTTGCCTGCTATGATCTCCAGGTGTTTGAATGCCTGCTTAGCGCCTTTTACGGCCTTCAGTACACCGGCAGAGTGGCCGTGAGCAGTATCTATCACTACCGCATCCACACCTACTGCTACGAGCGCCTCTATACGCTGGAGCATATCAGGCGTCACGCCCACGGCAGCGCCGCAGAGCAGGCGGCCCATAGCGTCCTTGCTGCTGTTAGGATTGTTGCGCACCTTGAGGATATCCTTATAGGTGATGAGGCCTACGAGCTGGCCTTTGCTGTCCACCACGGGCAGCTTTTCTATCTTGTATTTCTCCAGGATGCCTTCAGCTTTCTTCAGGTCTGTCCCTTTAGGCGCAGTGACGAGGTTTTGAGTGGTCATCACTTCTTTGACCAGCTTCTTCCTGTTCTTCTCAAAGCGCAGGTCGCGGTTGGTCAGGATGCCCACTAGTTTATTGGCCTTATTGACTATCGGTATGCCCCCTATCTTATTCTCATTCATCAGGCGCATGGCATCGCCCACTGTAGCGTCTTCCAGCAGCGTGATAGGGTCTATGATCAGGCCTGAGTCAGCACGTTTCACTTTACGTACCTGCTCTGCCTGCTTTTCGGTTGTCATATTCTTGTGGAGGATGCCTATACCACCGGCCCGGGCTATAGCTATAGCGAGTGCATATTCGGTCACGGTATCCATAGCAGAGGATACGAGGGGTACATTGATCTCCAGATTCCGGGTGAGGCGGGTGCGGAGGTCTACATCTCTGGGGAGGACCTCAGAGTAGCCTGGTAGCAGCAGTACATCATCAAAAGTGATTCCTTCGCGGGAGAAGCGGTCAGCAGGGGTATTTCTAATTGCCATGTGCAAATATAGTCAGGACTATTTTTATAGGCAAGTGGTTGATTT
>JAFDYP010000338.1 GCA_018267355.1 Bacteroidota bacterium | reverse complement strand
TGAAAAGATGATCCTGTTAGAAACCGGTTCTGCCATATAGAGGAGAGTTTAGTCGTGATAAAAGCGCCAGAGGTATTCGGCGGGACTGCGAATGTAAGAAAAAGAGGGAAATGCCTTATTTGGGCAATTCTCCAGGCGCCCTTCCCCAAACTGAATATCACCTCTTGCCACTGCGCGTATGATATTCCTCAAAAACCAGCCTACAATGCTTTAAATCACATGAATTTATCAGGCGCGGCATTTGCCCTTAGTCATTCAAATAAAAACACGATTATGATACGCCTTACCATCCTCCTCCGCCAGACTCAGCTCAAAGTAGCAGAAATGATCCAGGACAATGCTGCCCGCCAGCAAAGGACAGAGCAGATCGTTGCGCTCCACATCCGCCAGCGCATCGCGCAGGAGCAGTCATTCGCCAAACAACATTTTATAACCACATAGGTTTTCGCTTTTATGGATAAGGTACTTATGTTAATAGTATTTGCCCTCATAGGGATCGTAGTGCTGCTGGTACTGAGCAGCCATCGTGTTTTGAAAGTCTTGTTTACAGTAGTATCAGGTCTCTTGCTGATCGTCTTTGCGGCCTTTGCCGGTGTGATGTTTTCCGCTGGCAAGAAGAACACAAGTTATACCTGATTGGAAGCATATAGATATTTTTAAAAGTCCCCATCAGAACGATGGGGACTTTTTGTTTCAATGCCGGGTCATGCCTGGATCTCTTTCTTTCTTGGTTGGATCGTGTTCGAGGCGCTCCCTCGATTTTTGCGGATCTCTGGGCGCATCTTTATCCTCCGGTTGATGTTGATTTTGACGGTCTCCCACCTTTGATGTCCGTTTGGTGGTGTTATCATACGTCGCCGGTTTATCCTTAGGCAGTGGGGGTGTCTTTTCGCTGGTTTGCTTTACCTTTCTCATATCGCTGGTTTTAGTCCTATTCACCTATAAATATGCCAACCTTAAAAAGCCGGAAACTGACCAAGGTCATAAAATACTTCATTTCGTGCAAATAATTCCCCATATTGAGGCATAAAGTTTATTCCCATAGTCGGAAAACTTCATTGCTGGTTGGTTAGTAGTGCCAAGGGTTTATAGAGAAATAGGGGCATAATGGGGTATTGTGGCCCTGGCCACCACCCCGCTTTGAGACTTTGGCATAATACTGTGATAAGGAAGGGCATGAGTAAAATACTAATAATAGATGACGATCAGGACATACTCGCCCTCCTCAAAAGGTTTTTGACCAAGAACGGGTACGAAGTAGAAACTACTCACAACGGGGCTAACGGGGAGAAACTCCTCGACTCCTTTGAGCCGGATCTGGTCATGTGTGACTACAGGCTGGACGACATGGATGGTGCGACCCTCCTGTCCAAGATCAAGGAGCGCAAGCCTGACTTGCCTGTCATTATCATCACCGGATATTCTGACCTGCGTACGGCAGTCAAGGTAGTGCGTCTGGGGGCTTTTGACTATGTGACCAAGCCACTGATCCCTGATGAAATACTGCTGGTGGTCAAGCAAGCTCTGAACAAGGAGGGCACATCTGCCATACCTGCAGCCGCAGGATCTCCAGGCCGTAGCACTAAAGCCAAATCAGGAAACCCCTCCTATCTCTTCAGTAGCTCTATGCAATCGCGCCACCTGGAGCAGCAGATCAATCTGGTGGCTCCCACTGACTACTCGGTGATCATATACGGGGAGAGTGGTGCCGGCAAGGAAGGTGTGGCAAAGGCGATACACGATAGAAGTAACCGCTCTCACAAACCATTTGTAGCGATGGACTGTGGAGCTATATCGAAAGAGCTGGCCGGCAGTGAACTGTTTGGCCATGAGAAAGGATCCTTTACCGGCGCCCTGAACCAAAAGGTCGGTCACTTTGAGATGGCGGAGGGTGGTACGCTCTTCCTCGACGAGATTGGCAACCTGCCATATGAAGTACAGCTGCTGCTGCTGCGCGTACTACAGGAGAAGGTAATGCGCCGCATAGGTGGTACCAAAGAGATGAAAGTAGATGTACGTATCATAGTAGCCAGCAATGAGAAATTACTCGAAGGCTCAAGGTCAGGAAAGTTCCGTGAGGACCTCTACCATCGCCTGAATGAGTTCCATATAGACGTACTACCACTACGCCAGCGCCGGGATGATATCATGTTCTTTGCTGAGCACTTCCTGAGAGAGACAGCTGCTGAGCTGGGCAGAACTATTACTGGCTTTGATCCTGATGTGGTAGAGGTGTTTGTAAACTATCCGTGGCCCGGCAACGTACGTGAGCTAAAGAATGTGATCAAAAGAGCCGCGCTCCTCAGTACGAGGGGTACGGTAGATATCAAGGCTATACCATTTGAGATACTCAATCATGCACGTATGGACTTCGGCCAAGAGGAGAGGGAGCCAGTAGTACACTACCAGCCGGTGCAATCCTATACTCCGGACCCTGCGCCATCCTACCAGGAGCCTATGCAGGCAGAAGCGCCAAAGGACCTATCCAAATCTGCTATGAAAAAGGCAGCCCTCGAGGCAGAATACGAAATGATCATGAATGCTCTGACCAAGTCAAACTTCAACCGGTCAAAGGCAGCTGTCCTGCTCGGTATAGACAGGAAGACGCTGTACAATAAGATGAAGCAAATGAAAATGGCGGGCGAATAAGCTATGAACAGGACCAAACTCAAAGTACTGCTCATAGACGATAGTGAGGATGATATTTTTATCACCTCTCATCACCTGCGTCGCATAGAGACATTTGATCTCAGTATAGACAGCGAGATAAACTACAGCAAGGCACGCGACAAGATACTGGCCAATGAGCATGATCTCTATATCATAGACTATCTCCTCGGTCCTGAGACGGGTCTGGAGCTGGTACGCGAATGCTCCCGCGAGGGAGTGACCAAACCGTTTATACTCCTCACAGGCAAGGGAGACCGGGATATAGACCTGGAGGCTGCCAAGACTGGAGTATACGACTATCTCACCAAAGGAGAGCTGAACGCAGAAATGCTGGAGCGGAGCATACGCTACTCTATGGAGCGCTATTTCTCCTATATAGCAGTGGCAGAGAGCGAGTATCGCTTCAGAGAGATATTCAATAAATCTACTGATATCATTTTCGTGGTCGGAGAAGATTTCCGGCTGGTGAACTTCAATCCTATGATGAGCAAGCTCCTAGGGTATGAGGATGCCGAAATGACCGGACAACACCTTAGTACATTCTTTGAAACGGACGCCGCTGCAAAGGAATTTATCCGCCATACTACGGATAGCAGTACCAATAGCGATATAGAAATCACACTACTGACCCGGGAAAAGGCCCGCAAAACCTTCCTGGCCTCTACCTCACAGATCACCTCTCTGGATGGCCGCCTCCAATATCAAGGCATACTCTATGACTATACCAATCTCAAGAAATCCCTCGAGCAGCGCTCACTGGATGAGCGCATAGAGGCCATAGGCAAGATGGTACGGAGCATGGCCCATGAAATACGCAATCCGCTAACGAATATCCACCTTTCGCTCCATCAGCTGGAGGAAGAGGTAAAGGAGGATGGTCATACCTATATAGAGATCATCAGGCGAAATAGCAAGCGCATCAATGACCTGATAGGCGAGCTGATGAAGCTATCCAACCCCATGGATCAGGAGTACAAGCCGGTCAATCTGCGTACTGTGATAGCCTCTGCTCTGGAGGACGCTATGGATCGCATTACGCTCAAAGGAATCAAAGTCCAGGAAAATCATGCGGCTACGGAAAAGCTGATACTGGGAGACAAGAGCAAACTGCATATGGCCCTGCTAAATATCATCATCAATGCAGTAGAGGCAATGGACAAGAAAGAAGGCCTGCTGCAGATCACTACTATCACCGAAGACGATACCGCCAGTATCCAGATCACTGACAATGGAGACGGTATCCCGGCAGAAACCCTGCCTCACCTGTTCCAGCCATATTTCACGGGCAAAAAGAATGGTATGGGCCTCGGTCTTGCCACTACGCACTCTGTGATCAAGGCGCACAAAGGCAATATAGAAGTACGCTCTACCTTTGGTGAGGGCACTACCTTTGTGGTCAAACTTCCAGCAATTATCGAAGATTAAATAAACCTTTTTCAGGCTTTGGTGTTCTGATTGGCAGCCAGCTTATTCAGCGTCTCATAGATATTGGCACTGGTGAGTGGCTTCTCTATGAATATATCTGCCCCGTAGCTCAAGGCTGTATCCTGTGCATGACCCATAGCAGTGATCATGACCAGAGACGTCTGAGGGGCTATAGATTTGATCTCAGTGATAAAGTTGATACCCTGGCCATCCGGCAGGTTATTATCCAGGAAGATAATATCCGGTTTCATTTCATTGACTCTCTGTATGCCGGCACTCAATGTAAATGCACAGGATACGGAGGGGATATAGGATGCCAAGATCGCCTTGAGCAGCATGCTCAGGTCCTGGTCATCATCTATTACTAAAGCGCTTTTGAACTTCATTGCGTTCCAATATTACCTCTTGTTTCACTCTAAAACCATACCATTCACCATATGGCAATTATATTCCCATTTTCGGCTGAAAGCGGCCTATTCTTTAGGGAGATAAATGTTAAAATCGGCCCCCTTATTTTCTTCTCCATGCGCTGTGATGTAGCCGTTGTGGTTATCCACCACACGCTTGGCTGTAGCGAGTCCTATGCCCGATCCGGAGTATTCGGATTTACCATGTAGCCGCTGGAAGATGATGAAGATCTTGTCCCTGTACTTATCATCAAAGCCGATCCCGTTGTCTGACAAGGTTATCTTGTGAAACTTCTTTTTCTCATCTATCGGCCTTACGGACTCGATGTCGCTTCCTGACACCTCTGTGGCAGTGATGCGGATATGCGGAGGCACACCGGGGCGGGAATACTTGATAGAGTTGGATATAATGTTCTGAAATAGCTGGCTGATCTGAGATTCGTACCCCGCCACCTGTGCGGGGAGCATGCCTACCTCTACACTGGCATTGGTCTCATTCATTTTCACGGCCAGGTTATTGATCACGTTTTTGACCACAATATTCAGATCCAGTACTTTCTTTTCTACCTTATTCAGATTGAGTGAAAACTGGAGCATATCGTCTATGAGCTGCTGCATGCGGGTCACAAAGCTGTGCATACGGCGTATGATCTCCAGTCCCTCCGTACTCAGATTCTTTTCCCGCTCTATCAGTATCTCACTAAAGGCATAGAGCTTCCGCAGGGGCTCATGGAGGTCATGCGAGGCTACATATGCGAAGCGCTCCAGATCATCATTGGTGCGGTCCAGCTCTTTGACTTTCTTGCTCAGCTCGGCCTGCACCAGTATACCATAGTTTACCTCACGGTGCAACCTGACTATGGCAAAAATGATCACAGAGATGCAAAACAGAGTGACCAGGAGCGCCATGAATCCCGTCAGGCGGATATTGGTCTCGGTATCGTCCAGGTGGTCGTAGACTATTGAGCTGGCGTATTTGCGTAGTTGCATGATCTCTCCCAGTATATTATTGGTCAGCACTGAGGTTTCGATAAAAAGCTGGTCATTGATACGCTTCAGGCTGTCATTGGATATAGAGATCATGTGCTCCCATATATCAAATCTGGTAGAGATATTCATCCGCAGAGTGTCCAGTACGCGCATCTGATGCGGATCCCGGGTCAGCTCGGCTATGCGCTGCATCCTGCGCTCCATTTGCACTTTGTAAAGCACGAGATCCGGATGAGGAGCGCCTTTGATAGTAAAGGTCCGTACTTCCGTAGCCGTTTTCGTGATCGTAATTTGCACATCATTCAGCTCATTGAGCAATTCATGACCCTGATGCACTTTCGAGAAATTATATGCAGTAGACCTGAATTTCTGATTGACTAGCAGCGCTACCAGCAGCAGGAGAATGACGGAAAAGAATAAAATGATATAAAGGA
>JAFDYP010000337.1 GCA_018267355.1 Bacteroidota bacterium | reverse complement strand
GATTGATATTGGAAGAGTGCGCAAACATTATCCACGCCTACACCGAAGATGTTATTCTTATAGGAGCCATTAGAAGTGGCATTCCAGAATACAGTACCATTACTCGCAATGTAGTTCTTAGCAGTGGTTTGGTCCAGGGTGAATCCATATTTCAGCGCCAGGTAGCTTTCTACTTGATATTTTTCTGTAGTAGTCAGCTGGCGATTAAACAGGGCAACCTCTGCGATCTGGCCTGTCAGGTACCTGCCGAAGGTAGCAGTACCCATTCTTTCGCCTACACTGTAGCGAGTCGCAGCGAAAGCGCTATTGGTAAATGCGCCGATAGTCTGAGCCTTCCCTTCTACAAAGAATGAGTCCCTATTTGAAGCGCTGGTAGTGAAAAGGGACGTAGCCATATGATATTGGCCGGTAGCACTTGCATTTACATACTGTCCCCTTACGGCACTAGTCCTGTAAGTATAAAGTGCATTGGCACCCTTGGCGAAGAAGGCGGCGCTGTTATTCGCTGTCGAGTCCAATGTACCAGCTGCAGCTACAGAGAATATACCTGAAGCATTGGCAGCAGAGGAGCTGGCATTTACTACGGTAAATGCTGTAGCCTCGGTAGAGGTAATGGTAGGGCTAAAGGCACCGGTAAGACCACCTGTACCATTAAAATTTACAGCAGGGTGGTAGTTTGCTCCATTAGATACGAGTGTAGGTGCAGTACCATTGATGGCTGTTACGTCATTATTGAGCTGACTGGCATCCCACCATCCTGTCACATTAGAGCCGGAGGCTATCACACTGTCGCCATAGAGCCAGAGTGCAGTATTGCTGGTCACACCTCCCGGAGACGAGAAGTTGAGCACGACTGTCGTATTGCCGGTCACAGTGCAGGAGTGCGCATCTGTCACGGTCAGGTAGTATATACCGGCCTTGGATGGAGTAGCAGATGCTATAGAGGGATTAGCTGTAGTAGATGTATAGGCCGAAGGACCACTCCATGAGTAAGTGTAAGGAGAGGTGCCAGCTGCCGCTCCGGATGTGAGGCTGATAGTACCGTTGAGCAGTATCGGCGAGTTGGATGCCGGTGTAGTAGTAGGGAGTGCCCAGACTGTAGCTGTGCCACTGGCAGAGGCTGTACAGCCAGCTGCATTGGTCACCGTCACTGTATAGGTAGTAGTAGCAGCCGGTGCCACTGAGAAACTGCTCGTCGTCACACCTGTATTCCAAAGGTAAGTGCCACCACCGGTAGCTGATATGGTGATGTTAGTGTTCTTGCACGCTGATCCGCCAGTCACGGTCGGCGTTGGTTTAGTAGCTACAGTGGCAGACGCGCTGGTTGTAGCAGTACAGCCGGAGGCATTGGTCACTGTGACATAATATGTGCCTGCCACAGTCACAGATGTGCTGGCTGTAGTAGCGCTGTTGCTCCATACATAGCTGGTACCACCAGATGCGGTGAGGGTAGCGGCTGTACCTGAGCATATAGGGCCACCCGTAGCAGAGGCTATAGGTAGGGCATTGACAGTCACAGTGCTCACAGCGCTGGCGGTACATCCACCGGCATTGGTCACAGTGACGCTATATGTAGTCGTACTGGCAGGAGATACAGTGATGCTCGCTGTAGTCGCTCCTGTGCTCCATGCATAGGATACTCCACCGCTGGCAGTCAGAGTAGCTGAGGTGCCCGCGCACATAGAGGGGTTATTGACAGTAGCAGTAGGATATGAAGCTGCTGTGACGGTAGCGGTAGCAGTGGCCGTACAGGTAGCAGCATTAGTCACTGTCACTGTATAGCTACCAGTAGTGGCAGCAGATATAGTGGCAGTAGTAGCGCTTGTACTCCATACGTAACTGGTGCCGCCTGTCGCAGTCAGTATAGCTGGGTTGCCGGAGCATATCACACCGTTATTCACTGCAGCTGCAGGAGTGGCGGCTACAGTCACAGTACCACTGGCAGTAGCGGTACAGCTACCCATATTGGTGGCGGTGACAGTGTAGGTGCCAGCTGTGCCGGTAGTGATACTGGTAGTAGTAGCGCCCGTGCTCCATACATATATAGAGCCTCCCGTGGCAGTCAGCTTGGCTGTCCGGCCGGGACATATAGTAGTATCATTTACAGATGGTGTAGGTAGTGGATTTACAGTGATGATACCACTGGCTGTAGCAGAACAGCCGGCAGGGTCGGTCACTGTCACTGAGTATACACCTGCTGTGAGGCTTTGGATAGTATCAGTAGTACTGCCTGTACTCCACATGTAGGTGCCTCCCCCTGTAGCTCTCATCGTAGCAGTGAGGCCTTCGCAGACAGCGGGATTGGTCACTGAGGCTGCGGCGCTGTCTACAGTGATCGTACCGCTGGCAGTAGCAGTACAGCCTGCAGCACTAGTCACGGTCACCCTATAGGTGGTAGTGATAGACGGCGAAGCAATGGTCAGGCCTGCAGTAGTAGCGCCGGTGCTCCAAACATAGGTGCTACCCCCAGATGCGGTGATAGTAGCGGAAACATGGTAGCAAGTGGTAGTGCTGGTAGCAGCAGCAGCAGGTGCAGGATTTACTGTGATCGCCCTGCTGGCTGTAGCTGTACAGGTACCGTTTGATGAAGTGACAGTATAGGTACCTGATGTGGTCACATATATCGATGCAGTGGTGGCACCAGTGCTCCATGTATAGGAGGTGCCTCCAGACGCAGTAAGCGTATCTATGATACCGGCGCAGAACGTATTAGCACTGGTGGCAGCTATAGAGGCTGTAGGTGAAGGATTGACCGTCACCGTCTGACTGGCCGTAGCTGAGCAGCCTCCGGCACCGGTGATCGTCACAGTATATGTACCTGAGGTGCCTACTGTGATAGCGGCCGTAGTAGCTCCGGTACTCCATGCGTAGGATGTACCGCTCGCTGCAGTTAGTGTCACTGTATTGCCGCTACAGAAAGTAGTAGGGCCTGATGCTGTGATAGAACCTGTCGGAGTCGTATTGGCAGTCACTACCTGGCTGGCAGTGGCCGAGCAGCCTGTAGCAGGGGTAGTCACTGTCACTGTATAAGTATTGGAAGTACTCACAGTGATCGCTGCGGCATTAGAGCCGGTGCTCCATACATAGTTACCTCCGCCAGATGCCGTCAGCGTCACACTGCCCGGCGTACAAAAACTAGTAGTGCCAAATGGAGTAATAGCAGCTGTAGGTGAAGGATTGACCCATACGGTACCTGTAGCAGTAGCAGTACAGCCGGCTGCACTGGTCACAGTCACACCGTATATAGTGCTATTTGCAGGAGATACGGATATTGGATTAGACGTTTGTCCGGTGGTCCAGCTGTAGGAAGTGCCTCCGGTAGCTGTCAGTGTGGCAGTTTGGCCGCTGCATATCACAGGACTATTCACTGTCGGTGACGGATATGGATTTACAGTTACATTGTATGTTTGTGTAGTGCTGCAGCCATTGCCGGGATCAGTGTAAGTAGCTATATAGCTGCCGGAGTTTGATGGCTGCAGGGCAGTAAGTGTAGTATCTCTCGTGAATGCAGTGAAACCACCCGGTCCCGTATAGCTCCAGGTACCACCTGTAGCCTGAGGACCAAACTCTACCGAGCCACCCGGGCACAAAGTAGGATTCGCATTGACCGCCCATCCTGTACCGTTTACATTTACGTATGGAGTAATAGCACCCGCTGTATTGACGGTCACAGACTGACCTGATGATGCAGCGCTACAGCCATTGGCCGCAGTAGCGGTCACTGTATAGGTACCGGCTGTGGCAGCGGTGATAGATGATGTATTGTCTCCTGTGCTCCAGATATAAGAAGTACCACCACCGGCATTCAGCACGACACTACTGCCTGCGCAGAATGTGGTAGGACCTGCAGGAGTGATAGTAGCAGTAGGTATGGTCATATCCACACTGCCTGTCAGTGGGCTAGTGCTGAATACCTCACAAGGCTGTGTCCCGTTATAAGAGAATATCCTGTAGTAAACTGTCTGACCGCAGGCACTCGCCGGTACATTATCTGTGAAAGACCTGCTGGTCGGAGTTAGAATATTGCCTGTAGGCACCGCTACTACTGTGCTGCTACCTACTGCATCGCCTACATTGTAAGCTACATTGTCTGAAGGCACATCAGAAGGAGCAGAAGTGCCGATGTAACGCAACACGATACTACCAGTGGCGAGAGCCGCTACAGAGTAGCCCCCCGACACTACCAGGTTGCTGGCACTACCGGAAAAACCGGTAGGCGCTGCTGGTGCCGTAGGAGGAGCAGAAGCTCCATTGATCATGCGCAGTGCATTGGTAGGCACGGCACCGGTCAGAGTGAGGCCTACATTGTTGCCATCAAATGTTCCTATATTCAAGCCATTTGACACAGTACCTATATTGAGTAGGTTGCATTGTGTGCCCGCGCCTGCCGCCCTAATGGTGGGGCCTACGGCTGTGGCATCTGTGTATGTACCGCCTATGGTCAGTGTGCCGCTAAAAGTAATCGTAGCCGAGTTTGATACGTTACCACTGATGGTCTGACTGGTACCAGTCAGGTTTACAGTACCGCCGGATTGGTTTGTAAGAGAAGTCGCTGAGAAATCGCCATTATTTGTAAAGGAATAACCGCTTTTGACGGTCATAGCATTAAACGAAGCTGTACCCCCCGCATTGTTAGTGAAGCTGCCGGCAGTAAACGTTGTAGATCCGCTTGGAGAGAAGGTGCCGCCACTATAGTTGGTTGCTGTACCATTAGTAGCAGTGAAAGCTCCTGTGAAGGAGCCGTAATTATCAAAAGTAGCATTGGCATTGCTCAAAGTTACACCGCCAGTGATGGAGCCTGCGGCATAGTTAGTAAGCCCCCCGCCACTGACCGTGGTAGTGGCAGAGATCGTTCCATAGTTATTTAGTATGACACCACTCGAAATGGTATATGCTTTGGCAATGGTACCGTAGTTTTCCAAATAGCCCGAAAAGAACGCAAACGTAGAGGTGCTGGCTATCGTTGTATTGGCAGAGATACATACTGTACCGCCATTGAGGGTGATTTTTCTTGTGTAGGAGCCATTATACGTGAGGCATACGACCTGACCTGTGCTTGCAGTTATGTTACTATTCGAGCTGACTGTACTGGTACAGCTGCTACTACATTGTGCCTGCAAAGTCTCTCCATACATAGTCACCAGCAGCGCTAGTGCCCAGGCCAGAAATATCTGCAGAGGTGCAGATTTCCTGATC
>JAFDYP010000336.1 GCA_018267355.1 Bacteroidota bacterium | reverse complement strand
CGAAACTGTCGAGTACTATTTGTGTAGTGGTAATGGTAAGGCTGAGACCTATCACATAGATGGCAAAGTAAAGCCACCATTATAACTATCGTATGGATTCAATGTCTAGGTACCAGTCAAATCCCCCGGCCTGCGGCCACCCCTTTTTTAAAGGGGGAATTTCAGCCATTGGAGTCTTTTATGGCAAAATGGACCTACGATGCTATGAGGGTTTCAAAACCATTCAGGACTAGCAAAAATAAAAAGCCCGCTGATCAAGCGGGCTTCTTATTAATTCATGTTGACTTTCGCGGTTGCTTTTTCATCTGGCGCTTTGGCCAGTGCCTCGAGGTCTATCCCGTTTTTCACGCGGGTGGACAGGAGCGCATTTTCCAGCACTTCATCCATCGTTTTTACGAAGTGGAACTTGAGGCCCTTGATGTAGGACTTCTCGATCTCATCCACATGCTTGCGGTTGTTTTCGCCGATGATGATGTCTTTGATGCCGGCGCGTTTGGCGGCTAGTATCTTTTCTTTGATGCCACCTACCGGCATTACTTTGCCGCGCAGGGTGATCTCACCTGTCATAGCGAGGAATGGCTTGACACGGCGCTGTGTGAAGAGTGAAGCGAGTGCGCTGAGTATGGTGATGCCTGCGCTAGGGCCATCCTTTGGTACGGCTCCCTCAGGGAAGTGCAGGTGCACATTTACCTTGCTGAAAAGGTCTGGATCTATGCCATATTTCTGCGCGTTTGCTTTCAGGAAGGTCATAGCCGTGGTGGCTGATTCCTTCATTACATCGCCGAGATTGCCAGTGAGAGTCAGGCCGCCGGAGCCTTTGCTCATGGTGGCCTCTATGAAGAGGATGTCGCCGCCTACTGGGGTCCAGGCGAGGCCTACGGCTACGCCGGGGATATTCTCCTCGGTATAGATGCTCTTGTCAAATTTCTCCGGTCCGAGTATTTCTTTGACTTCTTCTATCGAGATATTGCGGTCATAGGCGTCTTCTATGGCGATATGCTTGGCGATGCGGCGCATGACGGCCGCGATGACGCGGTCGAGTTCACGGACGCCGCTCTCCTTGGTATATTCCTCTATGATCACCTCCAGCACTTTGTCAGAGAGGGTTACGTCTTTTGCCTTCAGGCCGTGGTTGGCCAGCTGGCGCGGTACGAGGTGCTTCTTTGCTATCTGCACTTTCTCATCTATAGAGTAGCCCTCCAGCGGGATGATCTCCATACGGTCGCGGAGTGCGGGCTGGATGGTATTCAGTGAGTTTGCGGTAGCGATGAAAAGCACTTTGGACAGGTCATACTCCAGCTCCAGATAGTTGTCGTAGAAGCTAGAGTTTTGCTCCGGGTCCAGTACCTCCAGCAGGGCAGAGGATGGGTCGCCCTTATAGTCTGCGCCGATCTTGTCTATCTCATCGAGGATGGTGACAGGATTGCTGGAGCCGGCCTTCTTCAGCGACTGTACCACGCGGCCCGGCATCGCGCCGATATAGGTCTTGCGATGGCCGCGGATCTCGGCCTCATCATGCAGGCCACCGAGACTGATACGCACGTATTTTCTGTTTAGCGCCTTGGCTATGGACTGACCGAGAGAGGTCTTGCCCACGCCCGGAGGACCTACGAGGCAGAGTATCGGCGACTTCATATCGCCTTTCAGTTTCAGCACGGCCAGGTACTCTATGATGCGGTCTTTAACCTTATCTATACCATAGTGGTCCTTGTCCAGTATCTGACGTGCCTTCTTCAGGTCAAAGCTATCGGTAGTATAGATGCCCCACGGGAGGTCCAGCAGCAGCTCTACATAGTTCATCACTACAGAGTACTCTGCCGCTGCGGGATTCATGCGCTGGAGTTTCTCCAGCTCTTTATCCGTAGCGAGCTTGACAGTATCCGGCAATTTGAGCTTGGCAGCCTTGTCGCGCAGACGCTGGATGTCCTTGTCCGGGCTATTCATGCCCAGCTCTTCCTGTATGGTGCGGAGCTGCTGATTGAGGAAGTACTCGCGCTGCTGCTTGTCTATATCTGCGCGCACCTTGGTCTGGATCTGGTTTTTCATCTCCAGGAGTTGCAGCTCGGTATTGAGGTGCTTTAGCAGGGTGCGTATGCGCTCCTTCATATCGGCTATCTCCAGCAGCGCTTGTTTTAGCGCAGTATCGATATTCAGGTTAGAAGATATGAAGTGCGTGAGCGTAATGGGATTGCTGATATTCTTCAGCATGATGCCGGCCTCGGATGGTATCTGCGGGTTCAGCTTCACGATGTTTGAGGCGAGGTCTTTGATCGTAGATATCTCGGCATCAAATTCTTTGTCATTTGGAGGTGTCACATCGCGCAGGACCTCTATGCGCACCTTCATATACGGCTCGGTCACGGTCAGTTCCTTCACCGCAAAGCGGTTGCGGCCCTGTATGATGGCGGTATTGGAGCCATCCGGCATCTTGATCATGCGCAGGATCTGGGCCACGGTGCCTACTTTGTAGACATCCTCATATTCCGGCTCCTCCACATTTGGGTCAATCTGTCCGACCACGCCGATCAGCTTGTCTTTCTTGTATGCCTCTTTGACAGCCAGAATAGATTTGTCACGGCTGATGGTGATAGGCAGCACCACACCCGGAAAAAGGATGGTATTGCGCAGGGGGAGGAGGGGCAGTTCCTCAGGTATTTCGCCACCTTTGGCCTGCGGGTCCTCATCGTCCGGTAGTATAGGTAGAAACTCCACGTCGTCCTCTCCGAGAGGTCCCGACAGGTATTTGTCATGATATTTTGTCATACAATCTGGTTTGAGGTTCAAATTTTTACGGGATGGCTATAAAGTCAATATCTGTGCCAACACGATCCTGTACGATGTACTCAGGGGCCAAAAATGACTGCAATTAACGTTTTTCCAACGATCTATTACTTCCAAAACATGGCCCCGGTACGGAGGTTCGCGGCTATATAACGCAAACTAAAGGTACATCGCGCGAAGCACAAGGCCTAACAACAAAAATTTTTACATTTACAGCATTGGCAATACTGCTACAAACAATTGATTGTTTTATAAAATGAAAGACGCATATATATACGACTCGGTGCGCACACCACGCGGCCGCGGCAAGAAGACCGGCTCCCTGCACGAGGTAAAGCCGATAGACCTGCTGGCTACGCTCTTCCGCGCCATGAAGATCCGCAATAATAACTTTGACACCTCAGAGGTGGATGATGTGGTGCTGGGCTGCGTGACACCGATAGGTGAGCAGGGCGGTGACCTGCCTAAGTTTGCACACGTCTATGCGGGCTGGGATCCGATCGTAGCGGGTATGCAGATCAACAGGTTCTGCTCCTCAGGCCTGGAGGCTATCAACCTGGCTGCTATGAAGGTGCGCTCCGGCTGGGAGCAGCTGGTAGTGGCCGGCGGCATAGAGTCTATGAGCCGCAATGCGATGGGCAGCGACGGCGGTGCCTGGTACCTGGACCCGATGGTCAATAACCACCTCGGCTTCATACCGCAGGGTGTAAGTGCGGACCTGATCGCTACGGTGGAGGGCTTCACACGTGAGACGGTAGATAACTACGCACTGCGTTCGCACCGGCTAGCAGCACACGCACAAAAGAATGGCTACTTCAAAAAGTCTGTGATACCCGTGACCGACCAGAATGGCCTGCTGATCCTGGATCATGAAGAGACTATCCGCGAGGATGCCAATATGGAGAGCCTGGCCAAGCTGTCGCCGTCATTTGAGATGATGGGAGAGATGGCCTTTGACGCAGTGGCGCAGCTGAAATATACCTCTGTAGAAAAGATCAACCACGTACATACACCGGGCAACTCGTCAGGCATCGTGGACGGTGCAGCCATCACCCTGGTGGGCAATAAAGAAATAGGCGATAAGCTGGGGCTGAAACCGCGTGCGCGTATCGTATCTGCAGCGGTGACATCGGCAGAGCCGACCATCATGCTGACCGGTCCATCCTATGCTGCCGAGAAGGCGCTGAAGCTGGCTGGTATGAATAAGAAGGACATCGATATCTACGAGATGAACGAGGCCTTTGCCTCGGCAGTGCTGAAGTTTCAGCGCAGCCTGGATATAGATGACGAGATACTGAATGTGAACGGCGGTGCGATAGCGATGGGCCACCCGCTGGGCGCTACGGGCTCTATGCTGCTGGGCACTGTGCTGGACGAGCTGGAGCGCAGGAATAAGAATACCGGCCTCATCACCCTCTGCGTAGGCGGTGGCATGGGCGTGGCTACGATCATAGAGCGCGTGTAAGGAAGAACCTCAATAGACGAATAATAAGGATGACAGATAAGATAGCAGGGATCATACAGAGCTCTATAGACGTCAAAACGACGATCCTGAGCGATAAAGAAATGATCGCAAAAATACAGAAGGTAGCAGAGCTCGTAGCAGAGCGATTCAAGGATGGCAGCCGCGTTTACTTTTGCGGTAACGGCGGCAGTGCGGCAGATGCGCAGCACCTGGCGGCAGAGTTTACCGGCAGGTTTTACCATGACCGCGAGCCGCTGCCGGCAGAGGCGTTTCATGTGAATACTTCATTCCTGACGGCCGTGGCCAATGACTACAGCTACGACCAGATATACGAGCGTATGGTAAAGGCGCAGGGGCGCAAGGGCGATGTGCTCTTTGGCCTCTCTACCTCGGGTAACTCTAAGAACATCATCCTGGCAGAAGAAGAAGCGCGCCGCCGGGGTATGACCGTGGTATCACTGACCGGTGAGACCGGCGGCAAGATGAAAGACTGCAGCGACTACCTGCTCAATGTACCGAGCAAGGATACGCCACGCATACAGGAGTCTCATATCATGATAGGCCATATCATCTGCCAGCTGGTAGAGGAAATGATGATGTAAATGGCTGCACCCATCGGCATACCCGCTATCGTACTGGCCGGAGGGCTGGGCACACGCCTGCGCTCTGTGATCAGCGACCTGCCCAAGCCTATGGCACCGGTAAATGGCAAACCTTTCCTGCACTATCTGTTTCTCTACCTGCACCGCCAGGGCGTGACTGATGTGGTACTGTCCGTAGGCTACAAGCATGAGGTGATCCGAGATTACTTTGGCGAGGTATACGACCGTATCCGTATCCGCTACGCAGTAGAGGAGGAGCCGCTGGGCACGGGAGGAGGGATAGCGCAGGCCATGAGTATGGTAGACTCAGATGCTATCGTACTGAATGGTGACACTTTCTTTGATATCAACCTGGCTACGCTCTACAAGTTTCACGAGGAGCATGGCGCTGACATATCGCTGGCGCTAAAGCGCATGTATGATTTTGACCGGTATGGTACGGTAGATATCGGCAATCAGGAGCGGGTACTCCAGTTTCAGGAGAAGGAGCACCGCGCAGAGGGCCTGATCAATGGCGGTGTGTATATATTGAGTAAAGACCTTTTTGCAAAGGCAGCAGAGCTGGACGGTGGTACTCTACCGCAGAAGTTTTCCTTTGAGAAGGACATACTGGAGAAACACCTGCTGCCGCTGCACTACCACGGCTGCGAGTTTGATAATTACTTTATCGATATAGGTATACCGGAGGACTATAGCCGGGTGCAAGAGGATTTTAAGTAAACGGTGTCAGGATAGTTTGTTGCGGAGCCTTTCTTTCACTCCGTTTTCCCATTCACTTTTCAGGATGCTGAGGATGATGCTGTCGCGGCGGCCACCGTCGGGGTTTGGTACATTCTGTCGCAGGATGCCTTCCTCTTTGCAGCCGATGGCTTTCATGGCGGCGATACTGCGGGCATTGTTTTTATCAGCGCGAAACTCTACACGCAGCATGCCT
>JAFDYP010000335.1 GCA_018267355.1 Bacteroidota bacterium | reverse complement strand
CAGGATATATTTTCAGATTCTCCAAAGTACGTCCATACTTTGTACGCTTTATGATCGACAATTTTGCTGCGCAACTGGATAATACGCCAATAGTCACGACCTATCAGCCATTCAATCCGCAAAATCCCGGCTATATGTATCAGCCGCTCAATGCGCTCTTCAAGATCGGTATCACAGATATTTTTGAAGATTACCGCCTTTATGGAGGCATCACTTTACCGCTTACGGGGGCAGCAGGCTTTAGCTTCAAGGATCTGGGTTATTTCCTCACCTATGAAAACCTCAAAAAAAGGTGGGATAAAAAGTTTACCGTATACTATCAGGGCTTCAGCAATATAGCTACAGATAAAGTACCGTTTTACAACACACCGATACCTGAAAACATAGGCGGTGTGCTATATACTGTCAAAACCACCTATCTCGAATCTCAGTTCAAATATCCATTTGATGTATTTCACCGGATCGGCCTCGGAATGGGCTATCGCAACGATAGATATGTCTTTAAATCTCTTGATACCTTCAGCCTAAACCTGCCGACATATGCCACCAATTGGGTATTTGTAAAAGGTGAATATGTTTTTGATAATACGATAGATGTCATGTCTAACATCAAGCGTGGTTTTCGGGCAAAAGCTTTCGTAGAATTTCATAAAGAATTTCCTACTCAGCTGAGTGGTGGGGTGCGTGTACCGGGCTGGAACAACCAATATTTCACTGAGATCGGATTTGATGCACGATACTACCTGAAAATATGGCACCAGATGACATTTGCGGCCAGAATGAGTTTTGCCACCTCACTAGGCAATGCTAAGATGATCCACTATTTAGGCGGATTGGACAATAATCTCCTCAGCGTGCGCACATCCTCACAGGCACTGGTACAGGCCCCGATTAATGATAAAACAAACTACGTATACCAGACCATAGCCGCGCCGATGCGAGGATTCACCTCAAACTCGCGAAACGGCAATAGCTATGCCCTGATCAATGCTGAGCTGCGGATACCGCTGATCACGATGCTGATGAACAGGCCCTCTAAGTCAGAGTTTGTACGAAACTTTATGATCGTAGGATTTATGGATTGCGGTACAGCCTGGGAGGGGTTGAGTCCTTTTTCAGATAATAATCCGCTCTTCACGGTTCAGTACACCAATTCCGCATCGGTGGTCACCGTCAAACAATATAAGACACCGGTGATTTTGGGTACAGGTTTTGGGCTCCGGACATCACTGCTCGGGTATTTCATCAAGTTTGATACTGCCTGGGGGCTGGATACGGGGCTATGGAGCGATAAGCCGATATATTATCTGAGCTTTGGTTATGATTTTTAATTTTGACTCGCAGAGCGGTCTGACCAGCCCATTTGCTATTGAATTATTCAGTTAGAGCAGCATGATATTACGTGCAGAAAATCTCATAAAAAAATACGGCACCCGTACTGTAGTCAATAATGTCTCAGTCGAAGTAAAGCAAGGCGAGATAGTGGGGCTCCTGGGTCCGAACGGTGCCGGGAAAACCACTTCATTTTACATGACCGTGGGGCTGATCAAACCCGACAGCGGGCATGTCTATCTCGACACACTGGATATCACTACGCTGCCCATGTACAAACGCGCTCAGGCGGGTATAGGATATCTGCCTCAGGAGGCATCCGTTTTTCGCAATCTGAGTGTAGAGGACAATGTATCAGCGGTACTGGAGCTGACAGACCTGACCAAAGCCCAGCAGAAAGAAAAGCTGGAGGCCCTGCTGGAGGAGTTTGGGTTGAATCGGGTGCGCACGGGTATGGGTAATGTGCTCAGCGGTGGCGAGCGGCGGCGCACTGAGATAGCGCGTGCGCTGGCCACTGATCCTAAATTTATATTGCTGGATGAGCCATTTGCGGGTATAGATCCTATAGCCGTGGAGGATATACAGCGTATCGTAGAGAAGCTCAAGCAAAAAAACATAGGCGTCCTGATCACGGATCACAATGTGCAGGAGACACTGTCTATCACAGACCGCGCTTACCTCCTATTTGAGGGCAAAATACTAAAGGCGGGCACTGCAGAGGAGCTGGCTGCAGATGAGCAGGTGCGTAAGGTCTATCTAGGCCAGAACTTTGTACTGAGGCGCAAGAACCTGAGCGAAGCTAAACTCTGATGCATCCCATCAATGAAATAGCGAAATTCTACTTTAGCACCCGTATTCCGGCCATTGATCATTTTCTGTCACACCCGGCAGGGACCCAGCAAAGGGTATTGACACATCTACTCAGCCGGGCACGTCACACCATATATGGACGGCAATACGGATTTGAAACTATAAAAAGCTATCACCAGTTTGCTGCACAGGTACCCATTCATGATTATGATGGTCTGAAGCCTTGGTTTCAGCGTATGATGGCTGGTGAGGCAGACGTGCTCTGGCCCGGACGTATACAGTGGTTTGCCAAATCCAGCGGTACGACCAATGACGTGAGTAAATTCATTCCACTGTCTGGAGAGGGCCTGCACCGATCACATATCAAGACCGGAAAAGACT
>JAFDYP010000334.1 GCA_018267355.1 Bacteroidota bacterium | reverse complement strand
GCAGCGAGTATGGCCTGCCCGGCAGAGAAGACCAGCGTACAGTTTGTCTTGATACCATTATCGCTAAACCATTTGATGGCTTTCACGCCTTCTTCTATCATCGGCACCTTCACCACGATATTAGGATGCAGGGCGGCGAGTTTTTTACCTTCTTCCACTATACCCTTGAAATCTGTAGAGATCACCTCTGCGCTCACCGGGCCGTCTACTATGTTGCAGATATCTACGTAGTGCTTGGTCACGTTTGCGTCACCTTTGATGCCTTCTTTGGCCATCAGTGATGGATTGGTAGTGACGCCGTCCAGTATACCCAGGGCAGCAGCTTCTTTTATCTCGTTTAGGTTGGCGGTGTCTATGAAGAATTTCATGGCAGATGTATTGATGGTTTATAAATAGTAAAGACAAGCAGCGAATGCGATGCCAAAGATAAAAACGACAAAAGAAAAAACGGCAGATGTGGACGAAAGGTGGAGAGAATCTTCGGCGAAGGGGAAATAAAAATAGGGCAAGTAACTCATGTCGCACCGCTCAACCGCCTACCCTTGCTTCGTTTCCGACCTGGGGGAGTGAGCAGGAGCTGGTCGCATGAGGCTCGCCCCGCCGCGAATATAGTAATTCCGCTATTCGCTCCAAGAGCATACCGGATTTTTTATTTCTCTGCCGCACTCAGGTGGAGCTGCAGCGCCTCGCGTGAGATAAATTTTCCACCCATGCGCTCCAGGTGCGGTGTGTGAAACTGGCAGTCTATCAGGTCATACCAGCCGCTGCGGCAGAGGTGTATCAGTGCTACTTTGGAGGCAGACGGCACGAGGCTAAACATGCTCTCCCCGCAAAACACCCGGCCTATCACAACACCATAGATACCACCTACCAGTCGGCCTTCCAGCCATACCTCCACTGAGTGGGCGGCACCGATGTCATGCAGCCGGATATAAGCGTTCATCATCTCTGGGGTGATCCAGGTGCCATCCTGACCGGCACGTGGCATATCTGCGCAGTGACGTATCACGGCCGCAAAGTCCTGATCCTCCGTCACCGTATACCTGCCGGAGCGTAGCAGCCGCTGCATGCTGCCTGACACATGCACCTCGTCTGCATAGATCACAAAGCGCTCATGAGGGCTATACCAGCAGATAGGATCGCCCTCTGAGTACCACGGGAATATGCCATGGCGATAAGCCAGCAGCAGGCGCTCCGGCAGCAGATCGCCACCTACTGCCAGCCATCCGTCATCATCTGCCAGAGAGGGATCAGGAAATATCAGCTCATGCCCCACGCGGAATACCATGCGGCAAAGGTAAGTTTACACCGGGAAATATTCCTGCACCAATGTCTTGACCACCTCCTCACTCAGCGGCTTGATGCGAAAGTCAGTGATGAGGTCGCTATACTCTGCTGCCGCGCGTGCCCTGTCATCAGGATTGAGAGAGCCTGTCAGCATAAATATCTTGATGCCTTCCTTGCGCCTCCAGGGGTCAGGCAGCTCACGAAACTTGGTCAATAGCTCAAAGCCATTGATGGCTGGCATATTGATATCCAGGAAGATAATGCGCGGCATCGGGTACTGGCTATTGTCCTCGAGGCTCAGGCTCTTAGACAGGTAGTCATAGCCCTCTATGCTGCCTTCGGTGCTGCGCACATCATAGGGCACACCGGCACGCTCTATGATAAAGCGGTGGTAGAAATTGTCCGCATCGCTATCGTCTATGAGCAGTATCAGATCACGTGTACGCATGGCATACGGTTTTGATGGATAAAAATCACAGGATCGGATAGGGTGCGGTCTCAGGTCGGGAATGTGAAATAAAAAGTAGTGCCTTCACCCGGAGCTGACTCCAGCCAGATACGGCCTCCGTGCAGTTCTACTATTTTGCGGCAGGTAGCCAGTCCTACGCCGGTTCCGCTGTATTGGTTCTGGTTGTGCAGCCGCTGGAATATCACAAATACCCGTTCACTATATGCCTTATCAATACCTATGCCATTATCTTTTACCGCAAATAGCCAATGACTATTTTCTGCGCGGGCCTCTATGCCGATCTGCGCAGCAATGCCCGGTTTGCCGTACTTGATGGCATTGCTGATCAGATTGAGAAACAGCTCGTGCAGCTCGGCCCTGTTGGCCCTGAGCACCGGCAGGAATCCCACGGTGACCTGCGCTCCCGCCTCCTGTACGGAGGTGTGGAGCTCCTGCAGCACGGCATTGACTACCTCTGCTGTGTCTATACTCTCAGTCACGTGGTGGCGGCCTACGCGGCTATACATGAGCAGGTCGCGGATGAGCGCCTTCATTCTTTCAGATGCATTGACTATATAGTCCAGGTAGACCTCAGAGTCTTGGTCCAGTTTGCCCTGCTGCTTTTCCTGAAACATGGTCACGAAATTTGTGATGGTGCGCAGCGGCTCCTGCAGGTCATGCGAGGCCACATAGGCAAACTGCTCCAGGTTGTTGTTGGTCACTTCCAGTTTGCGGGCATAGTCGCGCAGCGCCAGGTGGTCCAGCTTTTTCTCACTGATATCACGTATGGCAGATGATACCCATAGGCCCTCCTCAGTCTCCAGCGGGCTCAGGCTGATCTCTACGGGAAACTCCTCTCCATTCTTGCGCTTGCCGTAGAGCTCCAGGTCCATGCCCATCGTACGTATCTGAGGTTTGGCAAAATACTGCTGGCGGCGGGATGGATGTGAAGCCTCAAATCGATCCGGTATCAGGATCTCTATGGGCTGTCCTATCAGCTCACCGCGCGTGTAGCCAAAGACTTTCTCCGCCTGCTCATTCACCAGGCGGATCTTGCCCTCCTGATTGACTATGACCATCGCATCAGGGGCAGACTCCAGCATCCGGCGAAATCTATTCTCCGCCTGTCCTATCTCATCGGCCATATGATTGATGGCCTCTGCTACCATGCCTATCTCATCACGGCTGTAGACCCGCGCCTTAAACTCAAAATCACCTGCGGCAATAGCCCTGGATGCACGTATGATCTGCTTCAGACCGCGCTGTATGCTGCGGCTCACGGAGAATGCCAGCAGCAGGCCGGTGATCTCTACAGTGAGGGCTACGGCAAATAGCAGCCTCAGTATCACAAACTCCAGCCAGCGCGAGCCCTCGCCCAGCGCAAAGGAGAAATTATCCTCCAGCACGGTGAGGTTCTCATTGGTGCGCTGCACCTCTGCCTCCAGTGCGTCTATCACCTCCTGGCTCGGATGGTCAGAGGTGATCTCCTGGTGTAGCTGCTCTGCCAGTGGCAGCAGGCGCATGATCTGCGGGTCCGCCTCGGTCCAGGCATCTATGGCGCGCTTCAGGTGAGGCTCTGTATGAAAGCGCACCATCAGCCGTATCATGCCATCTATATCCTCAGGGTCATTGCGGCCCTGTATGAAGCCCGCGCGGGCACCCTCCCAGTCCACAGGATTTTTGAGCATGGACTCACGCGCCAGATGGTCACCGAGCGGGACCTTCATAAAGAGAAGAAAGTTCTGGTAGTCTGCCTCGTGGTGGGAGTGACCGTACTTCAGCAGGTGGTATACGGCGTCCTTCTGGCCTTTGGACCATAGCCCCTCACCGCCTACATAGGCCCGTACGGAGGAGAGGGTGTGGATGGCAAACCACAACGTAAGTAGCTCCACAGCTATCAGCGTAGCCATGACCCCTACCGTAAAGTTCAGTTTACCGGAGATAGATATGACTCCAAACAATTGGAAGATGGATCGTTTTTTCGTCATGTATCGGAGGGCCCGGGGATAGGGTGGCTAAATCTATAATAACCAAGGGATCGGCAGGTCTTGCTCTATGCTAAAGATAACCCGAAAACAAGGAGTAAAATGTGTGCCTTCGGCAAAATCATGGTATTGTCAGCCTAAATCATTTATTACGACGGCGAAATCACTTATCCACCTTATGAAAAGTGATACAAGTTTATTGTTGAATTAGCTAACAATCAATTGTTTGGCTCTATGCCATAGGTGCGCGCAAAGCGGATCAGCGCCTCAGACTCTGATACAATGTATCCGTACGCCTCCTGCTCACCCTCTCTGAACTGTACCAGCTTGCTGATCACCTCTTTGAGTATTGCATTGGCATTGCGGCCCGCATTGACCTCTGCCATGAGGATCTCATCCGCCAGCGCCGGGTAGCCATTGCGCTGCAGTATTTTTTTGATGGTAGATATGTAGAAGCGCCAGTTCACACAGCGGTATTTAGTAGTTAGTATTTAGTATTAAGAAAAAACCACAGCATTTGTTTCTGTAGCATGTAGTTTGCATTCATCTAAATACTTACTACTGACTACTTAATACTATCTCAATATCCCCCCAGATACTTCCTCAAGAACCATTCCGCTGAGAGCAGCAGGAGTATGAGGAAGAATATCCATTTCAGGTTGATCGCGCTTTCGGTCAGGAAGGTGTCATAGAGCACCGGCTTCAGCACGTTCTTTGCCAGCAGGTCGTCTGCTATCTTGTCAAAGTCATTGGCGTGGTACATCTGCCCGCCATGTTGTGCTGCGAGTTGGTACATCACCTTGTGATCGGCTACGGTACGCAGTTCCTCCAGCTGTAGCGGAGAGATGCTGAATTTGCCATCAGCCTTATAGCTGTTGGTGCCCAGCCGGACAGTGGCAGTGTAGGAGTAGGTGCCCACCGGCAGGAAGCCCGCATTCAACGTATAGTAGTTGTCCGTCTTGTTCATCTTAAACGGATATTCTTTGCCGTCCTCGTTGCGCAGCTTCAGGTCTACGTCAGGTGTATTGACCATTTCGTAGGCTGCATTATAGAGCTGCGCATCAAAGGTCACCGCTTCATTATCCTGAAATATATTCTTAGGCAGGTTCACGCGGAACGGGCGCTTGTCACCTTTCACCGCCAGGTACTGTATCGTCTTGTTTACGATCTCGTCAAAGGCGTCAAAGTTCTTATTCTGCATGTAGTCATACATGCGCCAGCGCCAGATGCCCTCACCGGCTATGATGCCTATCTTGCTGTCCAACTGGTCTGCAAACATCCACAGAGGGAAGTCTGTCTCCACGTTATTGATGCGCTGCGTGAGCAGTACCTGAGAGGCACCAGTGACTTTAAACTCGCCAAAGAAACACTGCACCGGCGGGAACTTTGTAATGGCCTGCTGCGTAGCGTCTGATACGGTGAAGAGGTTGAAGTCCTTGCTCACCTTGGCCGTCACATCGTTCAGGCGGCTGCTATTGCCTGCTATGGTCAGGGCTGTTTCAGCCTTGGCCAGTGCTGATGGCGAGGTCTCCGAGCCTACTACAAAGAGCACTGACTTTTTCTGCGCTTTGGCCTGCACCAGTATGTTTTCTGCATTATAGTTGACCGATGGCAGCTGATGCAGGATGATCAGGTTGTAGTCATTCAGCTTTCCGGCAAAGTCTGCTGCGTAGGCCACATCCAGCTGATAGTTCTTATTGGACTCGATGGCCTGCTTTAGCGCAGCTATGTCTGGGTGCGGAGAGGCTGCTACGATCAGTATCTTCTGGCGGCCATCCAGCACCTCTACGAAGATGTCCTTCACATTGTTCTTATACGTCACCTCACCGGGCAGGTTGGTCAGGGCGAGCTGGTAGTGCGCTATGCCCGCCTTATTGGCCGGGATGATGAAATCATACGACGCATCAAATGCATCTGAACCGATGATGATATCCTTGCGGCTGATCTGCTTGATGCCACCATCTATTTCAGATACGGTCAGCGTCGCATTCTTGCCATTGAGGAAAGTAGCCTCCACATCCGCCCGCACGGCAAACTGGTCATTCAGGTAGGTGATCTTATTGTAGTAGACATTGCCAAACTTCAGGTCCTTTGGTATAGTGGTATCACCGAGGGCTACGGAGTAGATGGCGTAGGTAGACTTGGCTGCGCTGTAGACGGGGTTGATGCCCTGGTTATAGATGCCGTCAGAGGCTATCACTACTGCGCCGAGGTTCTGATTGTAGTAGAGGTCGTTTACGTTGTCTATCGCATCGGATATGTTGGTCACCTTGGCGCCAAAGGTGTAGGCGTCAGACTTCTTCAGCTCAGAGCCAAAGGTGTACGGCACTACATCATATTTAGAGGAGAGCTTGTCAGTCAGCGCCTGTAGCTTCTGTACATAGGCGGCAGAGTCGCCGGCCTTGAAGCCATTCCGCACGGACTCACTATTGTCTTGCAATATGGCTACAATAGGTTTGTAGGTCTTCGTATTGCGGTAGCGGATAAAGGGCGACATCAGCAGCACCGCCAGTATGGTCACCGCCAGAAAGCGGAAGGCCGCCATGGCCCACTGCGCCCAGGGCCGCTGTGCCCCATCCTGGCGGAAGGACCTGTCTCTGTAGTACAGCCCTGCCGCATAGGCCGCGCCCAGCGCGATACAAAGGATGATACACCACCAGGGATATGCGAAAGAGATGCCGGAGTTCAAGTACGCGATTGATTTAAGGTTGCCGGTAAAGATGGTAAATATAGGGGAAATGGGGGAGGGGGGAGAAAACTGCTGTAATCTTCACTTACGTGGTAAAGTATTAATGATTTTTCAACAAGCAAAACAGTTGTTACAACGAAAAATTATAAATAAGCTGTAGTTTTGATTAAAATTTAAATGTATGGCATTCAATTTCCACAATCTAAATTTAGACACTCGCAAGGCGATGTTAGAGGAATTGCAACGTGACGTTGATACGAAGGTCTTATACCTTAGCAAGAGATTCAACAACAACGGAGTTGAACTGTATCCTAACTTATTAAAAGTTGCTCTTGAAGATGGAACTGAAGTTACTCTGTCAGGTGATCTGAACGCAAATAATTGTTTCAAAGAATTTGAGGATAGAATCGACAAAAAAACTGGAAGTGTTAAGGCGGCGAAAGTTCCGATAACTGCTAGCCAAATGTTTGCAGAGGGTGAATTTAATAGATTTTACATTCGGGCAATTTGCTTATTAGCTATAGATAAGGGGCAAAAAATTGAGGTTTACAGAGCAAGACATTCCGACAATCCTCGACCCGATTCTGAAGTTTTGATTGGGAAGCAATTTGATCCTAGCCATATCTTGAATGATCTGCGAGCTAACATTGGAATCGATACAATCCTTGGTTTACCTGCAGGACCTAACAGTGGATTATCAATAAAATTGGTATAATCATTCCAGAAATATTTCCAGCATTTTTGCTCCCCTAACTAGTCTTACCTCGCAGCTTATATTTACCCCTGCATAAAGCTGAAGGTTTAACAAAAAACACATCCCTTCGCGATTGTGGTTTGCACTACTGACAACTATGGCCCTGGCCGTAAGGCCTTGAATGACTGGCTACCGCCATTGTTAGTCGCTGACCAACAATGAAAACGCAGAGGGATAAAAGAACTTACAATAGCCGTCTCGTCCATCATTCTTCTACTGTATCGCATAAGTAGTGCCCACTGCTTAGTCATTCATCGGTGACCAGTGAGAATAAAAAAGCCGGCCTCAAAGAGACCGGCTTCAGAAGTTTCTATGGCATCATATCACGGAGCGCAGGTATGAGCGGCTTCCCATGCATAGAGCTCGTCTATCGCAGCTTTCACATTGGTCGGGGCAGTGTACTGAGCGGTGCCGTCTTGCTGGGCCAGGCTGGCGAGCCATGCCTCTACGGTAGTGGCATCAGTCTGGATCGCTGCAGGCAGTGAGATAGGGCCTGCGCTCACTTTCAGCGTAGCGATCAGTATCAGTGCGTTCTTCGAGTCATTGTCAGGGCTATAGTAGACCGTAGCTACCTGTGACTGTGTGTAGGTGTAGCCACCTATCACTACAGATGTAGCACCACCCGGCCACCCGGCCTCACCACCAAAGAGTACATTGGCTGGTGCCACGCAGGTGATGCAAGACTGCTTGCAGGCGGAGAAGTAGGTGCCCCAGTTGCCCTGCTGTACGAAGCGCGTACCTGCGCCCCATGCAGTCTGCGTACCTGCAGGTCCCGAAACTACCGCGTGCGCTGCTACGCAGAAGCAGTTGCCCACCGCTGTCAGCGGGATAGTAAAGGTATAGGTGGTCAGTGCGCTGTTGTTAGGCACATTATAGGCATACGGGAAGCGTCCCGGTACCGGATTGCCCGGACCATTGGTCGGTATGAGGGCGCAGTCTCCTGCATATAGGTGCATCTCTTTGAGTGTCCAGCCGCCGGTGGTAGTGTAGGTCACGTACAGGTTTGTAGCGTCATTGGATACACTCACCGTGCCCGCTGTATAGTTTTGGCCGGCTATCAGGGCTACGGTAGTGGCTACTCCACATGGAGTACTGGTTTTCACGCGGGTGGTTTTCTTGGTCATGGTTGTAGTCGCCGCGTCATCTTTGAGCGTGGTATTATTGGCCATATCTTTTTTGCACGATACGACGCCCGCTGCTGTGACAGCCAGCAGGACAACCGAGAGGAATATTGATTTCTTCATTTTGTTGAATTGGTTTTAATAAATAGGACCTGCAAGATAGCGCAAGAACTGTCCGCTGTCAAGAGGTTTGGTCATTTCGTTGGTTGAGGTGAAAATGGAGCCTTTTGGGTGCCCGTAAAGACCATTATGCGGCTGACCTACAAGTGGTGGGGCAGAGCCGGTCGAGCACCGGCTTTAGCAAATGGCGGCAGGGCAGGATTGACAGTAAGGATTTTTGATTTTAAGGCTACCTACGCTGAGGGGCGTTTAGCTGCTATATATAGCTGAATTATTATATATTATTTGCGCAAAGGCAAGGGATGCATGGCAGGCGGGGGTATATGATTTATAAAAAACAATGGTGTTTACTTATTTTTATATCATTATT
>JAFDYP010000333.1 GCA_018267355.1 Bacteroidota bacterium | reverse complement strand
TATTCAGGCTTTCATAGTCCCCTTCATAAAATTCATTGAGGATGATCTTGGTCTCGCTGGATAGCTTCAGGCCGGCGGGTAGCGCAGCCTGCATCACCTCTCCCTCGGTACAGAGGTAGTAATCTGACATCCACTTCCAGAGGCGGAGTTGATTTTCTGTCACGATAGGATGCTCATCAGCCAGGGACTCCAGCAGCTTCGGCTCGAAGACTGGCTTCTCGTGATGGATGCGCTTCACGATCGCCGTATAGAATTTATTCTTGCCAAACTGTACGATGATCCTGTGGCCCACTTTGACAAATGGGACCAGGTCAAACGGGATGGCATAGGTATAGTTTTGCGGCAGCGCTAATGGCAGCAGAACATCGGCGTATGTGACGGAGGAAGACAAAAGAATGAATACTGATCCTTGTTTTTAGTAAAGGAGCAGGCAAAATTAGTAAACCTTAGGTCAATCAGTACAGGGGAAACTGCTTCATGTACTCATTTACTTCGGCTTTCACCTTGGCAATGTTGCTCTCGTTCTCGATATCCAGTACCAGACGGTCTATCCAGGTCGCGATCTGAGCCATATCAGCCTCTTTCATACCACGGGTGGTGATAGCTGGTGTACCGAGGCGGATACCCGAGGTCACAAACGGTGACTTATCGTCATAAGGCACCATGTTCTTATTGGCCGTGATGTCAGCTTTTACCAGAGCATTTTCAGCCTGCTTGCCGGATATGTTCTTATTGCGAAGGTCTATCAGCATCATGTGATTGTCTGTACCGCCTGAGATGATCTTGTAGTCTTTGGCCAGCATAGCATCTGCCAGCGCCTTGGCATTCTTCTGCACCTGCACTTGATATTGTTTGAACTCATCGGTCAGCGCCTCACCAAAGGCCACGGCCTTGGCAGCGATCACGTGCTCCAGCGGACCACCCTGTGTACCAGGGAATACAGCGGCATCCAGGACCGCAGACAGGGATTTCAGCTCACCCTTCGGTGTCTTCTCGCAAAATGGGTTATCGCCATCCTTGCCTATCATGATCAGGCCGCCGCGTGGTCCGCGCAGGGTCTTGTGCGTAGTAGTGGTTATGATATGGCAGTGAGGCATTGGGTCATTAAGCAGCTTAGCGGCTATAAGGCCGGCCGGGTGAGCGATGTCTGCCAGTAGGATGGCGCCCACCTCGTCTGCTATAGCGCGAAAGGTAGCATAATCCCAGTCACGGCTGTAGGCAGAGGCACCGCAGATGATCAGCTTTGGGCGCTCCTTTTGAGCTATTTCACGCACTTTATTCATATCTACCCGGCCAGTATCCGGTTCTACATTGTAATGCGTAGCCTGATAGATCTTGCCGGAGAGATTCACAGGAGAACCGTGGCTAAGGTGGCCACCATGAGACAGGTTAAAGCCAAGTAGCTTATCACCCGGCTTCAGGCAGGCCAGCATGACCGCCGCATTCGCCTGAGCACCGGAGTGCGGCTGCACGTTGGCCCATACCGCACCAAAGAGCTGTTTCACTCGCTCGATAGCCAGCGTCTCCACCTGGTCTACCACCTCACAGCCGCCATAGTAGCGCTTGCCGGGCAGGCCCTCAGCATATTTATTGGTCAGGCAGCTACCCATAGCCTCTATGACCTGCGCTGAAGTAAAGTTCTCAGAGGCGATCAGCTCTATGCCCTCGCGCTGGCGGTGGAGTTCCTTATTGATCAGGTCAAAGATGGCGGTATCACGCTGCATATTATATCGTTTTTTGTGTGCCCAAATGTATATCAAACGATGGCAGGTTTCCAAGAATATTTTTACAGTACAGCGTAATGACAAGATAACACGACGCTTCGCGATAAAATCGTAAATTCATGCCCCAAACGCAGCAGTATGCAAGCTATCATCCCGGTGGCGGGAGCAGGAACACGACTCAGGCCTCTGACATATACGCAGCCCAAAGCGCTGATCTCTGTAGCCGGCAAACCTATCCTCGGATACATTATAGAGAACCTCATCGAAAACGGTGTTACCGATTTTGTCTTTGTGATCGGGTATCTGGGCGAGAAGATCCGTGAGTACGTAGAGGCCCATTATCCTCAGATCCATGCAAGTTTTGTGACACAGGAGGAGCGCAGCGGACTGGGGCATGCCATATATACCGCCAGAGACCATGTAGATCAGAATCAGCCTCTGATCATCCAGCTCGGCGATACGATCCTCGATGCCGATATCAAGACCATTCTTTCTTTTGAATATTCTACGCTTTGTATCAAAAAGGTAGAAGACCCGCGTGCCTTCGGGGTTGCAGAGCTGGATAATGATGGCTTCATCAAGAATCTTGTGGAAAAGCCTAACATTCCTAAGTCCAATATGGCACTCGTAGGCTTCTATTTCATACGAGATACCAAGGCGCTTTTCAAAGCCCTGGATAGTATTGTAGAAAATAACGAGCGCACCAATAACGAATTCTATCTCACCAATGCACTACAGCACATGATCGCTGCCGGGGTGCGGTTCAAGAGCTATAAGGTGGAGCACTGGTTTGATGTAGGCAAAAAGGACATCCTGCTAGAGACTAACGGCCTGCTGCTCCGCAAGAATGGCGATGAAAGCTGTGAGGAGTGCGTAAAGGATAACAGCATATTTATCTCCCCATATCACATATCCAAAGGAGCAAAGATCCGCAACTCTATCATAGGCCCATATGTCACGATAGGGGAGAACTCAGAGGTGAGCAACTCCATGATCAAAAACTCTGTGATAGGCAGTTTCTCAAAGCTGGAGAGCGTCACCCTGCAAAACTCCCTGATAGGTAGTGATACCACTATACACGGCAATACGCAAAGCCTTAATATAGGTGATAATACAGAGATCGACCTGCGCGGAGAAGGTAGTAAATAGTACGCATGGACAATAGGATCACCAAACTTTTCGGCATACAGTATCCCATCATACAGGCAGGCATGATCTGGTGCAGTGGCTGGCGGCTGGCGGTCGCAGTGAGCAATGCAGGTGGCCTCGGCCAGATCGGATCCGGCTCTATGTATCCAGATGTACTACGCGAGCATATCCAGAAGTGCAAAGCGCATACAGATAAGCCTTTTGCGGTCAATGTGCCGTTGCTTTACCCCGATATAGAAAAGCATATTCAGATCATCATTGAGGAGAAAGTGCCCGTAGTATTTACTTCAGCAGGATCGCCTAAGGTCTGGACAAAGACATTACAAGATCAAGGTATCAAGGTAGTACACGTCACAGCCAGTTCTATTCTGGCAAAGAAGTGCGAAGATGCCGGTGTCGATGCGATCGTAGCAGAGGGCTTTGAAGCCGGCGGACATAATGGCCGTGAGGAGACTACCACACTTTGCCTCATACCATCCGTGCGTCAAGCAGTTCAAATACCCGTCATAGCCGCAGGTGGTATAGCCTCCGGCAAAGCTATGCTGGCGGCGATGGCGCTCGGTGCGGATGCCGTGCAGATAGGTACGCGATTCGTGTGCAGTGAGGAGTCCTCAGCACATCCGGCTTTCAAGGAAAAAGTAGTCAGCCTCAAAGAAGGAGACACCAAGCTCTCCATGAAAAAAGTCGTGCCTGTACGACTAATCAAAAATGAATTTTACAAAGCGATCCAGCAGGCAGAGGACAAAGGCGCTGATGCCAGCGACCTCATGGAGATATTGGGACGTGCCCGGGCTAAGAAAGGTATGTTTGAAGGAGACATGATGGAAGGAGAACTCGAGATAGGCCAGATAGCGGCTACCATTCCGCAGATCATGCCTGCGGCTGATATTGTCCGCGAGATATGGATAGAATTTCTGGATACTAAAAATAAAATAGCAGCACTTTAATCCCGGTGCTGGCAATACCACTCAAAGAATGACAAAAAATAAAACCACCTCTTACCCCAAAGACAAGATCAAAATACTATTGCTGGAAAATATCAGTGATGCGGCAGTGGAAGAGATGAAAGATGCCGGCTATGCTACGATCAAAAAGCTCTCCGGCGCCATTAGCGAGAAGGAGCTGATGAACGAGATAAAAGGTGTACACCTGCTCGGCATCAGGTCAAAGACGCAAGTCACAGAAAAAGTGCTCTCCAAGGCAGATAAACTACTAGCCATAGGCTGCTATTGCATCGGTATCAATCAGGTCGACCTCGTGGCAGCTACGAAGAAGGGGGTCGCAGTGTTCAATGCCCCTTTCTCCAATACGCGCTCGGTAGCTGAGCTGGTTATTGGTTCTTCTATCATGCTCATACGGCGTATACCTGACAAGAACAAAGCGGCCCATGAGGGCACCTGGCAGAAAGACGCCAAGGGCAGCTACGAGATGCGCGGCAAGACGATGGGTATCGTAGGCTATGGCAATATCGGCTCTCAGGTGTCGGTCCTGGCCGAGGCACTGGGCATGGAAGTGCTCTACTACGACCTTGAGCCAAAGTTGCCGCACGGCAATGCGAAGCAGGTGCGCTCGCTGCGTGAATTGATGAAGAAAGCGGATATCGTGACTCTCCACGTACCTAGCGATGCCGGTACCCGCAATATGATCAATGAGCAGACACTGGCCTATCTGAAAAAGGGTACCATCCTGATCAACTATAGCCGCGGTGACGTAGTAGATCTGGATGCTTTGAGGGCGTTTATCAAAAATGGAACGGTGACGGGTGCGGCAGTGGACGTATTCCCCGAGGAACCAGAGAAGAACGGAGAAAAATTTCAGTCCGTCCTGCAAAACCTGCCGAATGTGATCCTGACCCCGCATATAGGAGGGTCTACGGAGGAGGCGCAGCTCAATATAGGCCTGGATGTGACCTCTAAGCTGCTCAACTATCTGGAGCGCGGAGCCTCCAATGGCTCCCACACTGTGCCGCAGCTCAATCTGCCCCTGCAGGCCCGGACACACCGTATACTACATATCCACAATAACGTGCCGGGTGTCCTCGGAGAGATCAATTCCAAACTTTACGCTCACGGAATCAATATCTTAGGACAGTATCTCAAGACCAACGACAGTATAGGATATGTGGTGCTGGACATTGATACACGGCTATCCAATGAGGCTTTTGCACTGCTTAAGGGCGTGAAAAACACCATCAAAGCGCGTATTTTGTATTAATGTGAGAAAGTAATTTGCCTTATTGGGCTACATTGTATAGTTTTAGGATTCTAAACCACAACCACAATACCATGAAGAAAGCACTACTCGCAGCTTTTGTTTTTGCCGGGATATATGCCGCCAATGCACAGACACTGTCTCCTACTGTCATCGCTACGGCGGGCAGTTATTCTACCGGATCTAACGGATATAGCCTCTCTTCTACAGTGGGCGAGCCCGTCATCACCACTCTCACTCAGGGCAGCACAATACTCACGCAGGGTTTCCAGCAGCCTAATGATGTAGTGAATGGTCTTCTTGATATTGAGAAAGAGGCCGATGGTGCTTTCAGCGTATATCCTAATCCTACCAGCGACAAACTGTGGTTCGGTTATGAGTTTAACCAGACAGGTAAAGTTGAGGTTTCTCTTTACGACATCGTAGGCCAGAAGCTGGACTATACACTCAGCGAGTCATATGCAAATGGCAAGCAGATCCATAGCTTTGACTGCACCTCATACGCAGCGGGCAACTACGTCCTGAGCGTAAAGCTGACGACATCTTCCGGCAAGGATGTGGTCCTCAGCAAGAAATTCCAGGTGATCAACTAAACTCCGGCACATCAGGCTGGATGTAAGTGAATGCGGGTTCACCGCATTGCTGTCTCCGTATCGTTCGCAT
>JAFDYP010000332.1 GCA_018267355.1 Bacteroidota bacterium | reverse complement strand
TCAGCATCTTTCCATAAGAATTGTTCTAAAAGTTCATTGGATTCAATTGAAATTGCAATAGAAAGATCCTTCGGATTGTGAAATTGTGCCCAGTCCCTTTCATCGCGAAAAGCTAACAGGGCATCCGTGATTTCTTTAATGTCACTCATTGCTTGACCTATTATGAATTCTATTCTAAAGAAAGGTAAATATTTAATAATAATAGGTAGCTAACCTTCATAACTATGAAGGTTAGCTAAGGTAATGATCAAATAGTATACATCATTGAGCAACTTTAATGATCATTATCTTTCCTGGTTCAACAATCAATTCAACAGAATCGCCAATCGAAAATCCAAACTTCTCTAGATAGAATCCTTCTAAATTGATTATCGGATGACGCTTTCTGGCCTTGCGATAGTAGGCATAACAAACTTTTAACCTTGACAACCTGTGGCTGCTTTGCTCATTTTTTGAGCTCTTAGATAGAGTTTTCATTTCTATGTAATTTTATTATGAAAATCTACATATAATAAATGGTTGTGTGAACTTCTAGACATTCAAATAACTATTTGTAGTTGAATTTGCATTTTCTCGCGCCAGCGCGGCAGGGATAGTAGCGGATAGCCCGCAGCCCGGCCCCTAAATCCCCAAAGGGGACTTTAACAGCCACGCAGGCGTTTGATAGCTTTTGTAGGTAAGAGATGCTGCCGCGAGGACTAGGAGCGGATAGCCCGGCTGCCGCCATTGTTTCAGAGATTTTTAGAGTCAGGAGTCAAGAGCCAAGATTGAGCTTGGTTCTGTTGGGATTTTGGGGTGGTGATGGGGGCTTTTGTCTTGGGGTTAAGATCCTTCGCTGGCGCTCTGGATGACAAAAGGCAAACATATCTACGCGCTTTTGACGGCGGACATCGGACCTTTGTGGAGGAGCCAGATGTAGTAAATGTCAAACGCGGCGCAGGAGAGGTAGAGGGTGGTGAGGAAGGTGTTGCCGGGGTAGCGCAGCTGGAACATGATGCTGATGAGGCCGGTGCCGAGGGCTTTGGTCCAGGCGGTGAGTTTGCGGTTGCCCTCGTAGCCGGGTATGAAGTACATGTAGATGAAGCAGACGCTCATGACGAGGTTGATAATATAGCTATCGAGCGGGGCCATGGGCAGGTCGTAGGCGATGATGAAGGTGCACTGCACGGCAAAGCATACGATGAGCCCTACGGCGAGGAAGACGGACAGGTGCGAGCGGAAGAAGTCTACGCGCATCTGCTTGTACCCATACCGGAAGAGCGAGATGACGATGAAGGTGTCCAGCACCATCCACGCCCAGTAAGCGATGACGAGTACGAGGCCCATATTGGGGAGGAAGAAGAAGCCGGTGGTGACCTCGCAGGTATAGTTGAGTATGATGGCGATGGCGGGGATATCGAGCACCTGGCGGCGGCGTATCCATATCAGTGTATTGATATAGGCGATGACCCAGAGCACGGCGCCGGTGGTGAAGAGCACGATCTGCGGGATGGTGTAGTACCCGGTGTTGAACCACGGCTGAGGCGTCCGGAAGTACTGGAAGATATTGACGGTGTAGGGGGAGATCTCTATGAGTGGTATCATGGTGTTTGGGTTTGGTGCTATTGTTTGTCCTCACCTATCTGCCTTCGGCATCTTTCCTCTCCCGAGGAGAGGAAAGAACCTGCGGCTCGGGGAGCCGGATGGTATGTCTACAGAGGGGAGCTTGGATTTGTTATATAATATGGTTTTGAAGTTTGTATTGTTTGCGCCTGATTAACCTCACCCATCTGCCTTCGGCATCTTCCCTCTCCTAAATTAGGAGCGGGAAGAACCTACGGTTTTGAGTGTAGGATGGTTTGTTATTTTATAAGAGGTTTCAGAATTATGTATTAGCCCTCTCCTTCGGAGAGGGTTGGGTGAGGTGGTTATTTGTTTTTCGGATTAAAGAATATCACGCTCCAGATGGCGGTGAGGAGCCACTGGATGCCGTAGCCGATGATGAAGGGGACGCTGGCGAGCCAGATGTACCAAGGGGTCCGGGCCACGTGTGGCAGGCCCATGCGGTAGCGGTAGGCGTCGTACCACTGGAAGGCGAGGAGCGCCCAGGGCTCCTTATAATCCCAGATGCGGCAATAGGAGGCGCTGCTGCCGGAGGCGTCTATGATACAGTTGACCGCGCGGCGGGCGGCCTCGTTGGCGCCCTCCATGGTGGCGAGGTCGGTATTGGTACGGACGTAGTCGGCAGCGAGGAAGAGGTTGGCCACGTTGGTCCGGGCCTCGGGGCGGAGGGTCCATGAGTGGACGGTATTGACCAGCAGCGGCTCGAGGTTGAAGTACTTGTCGGGTACATCGTCCTCACCTTTGGCTACGAGGTCTGCCGGTGTCTCGGAGGGTGGTACATCGTGTATATCGCTATCTATGTAGTAGTACTCTATCATGTCGTCGCGGAGGATGGTCTGGCCGCCGGTATTGAGGCTGCGCTTCATCTGCTCCCACACGTAGGCTTTGATCTCCTCACGCGTGCAGTCCTTTGCCAGCTTGCCATCAAAGGTAGTGGTGAGCCAGTCGGAGACATCTACAGAGAGGATGCCTTTTACCTTGCCATTGTAGCATTTGCTGAGGTCGTAACCTTTCCAGAATTGCTTTTGAGAAATACTCGTCACGGCCCACTCGCTATCGCTGTATATCACATGGCCCTGGCTGACTACTACGTCCTCATTAAGGTAGTATTGGATGCCGTTCATCCAGCTCACATTTACGGCGAGGTCGGGCAGGTAGGCGAGGGTGTCGTCTGCCTCCCAGAGGCCGGCGCTGCGCTCGGTGATCTTGGCGGCTACCTCTACAGGTGTGGCGAGGAGGTAGTAGTCTGCGGTGAGGTTGAGGATCGTGCCATCGGGTGTCTGTACATTGGCGCACTTGATCGCATACTTCTCCATC
>JAFDYP010000331.1 GCA_018267355.1 Bacteroidota bacterium | reverse complement strand
GTGCAGCCAGTTCCTCCCCCAGCTCCTCCCACTTCTTCATCTCCGCATCCAGCTGCTTCTTCAAGCCATCATACTTCGTAAAGAAATTAGGATCAGCCGTCAGCTTTGTATAGTGGTCAGGTATCTTTAGCTGGTCATCTATTAGTTGGATCTCTTTCTCCAGCTTCTCTATATTCTGCTCAGAGATACCGATCGCTTTCTTCACGCGGTTGATCTCTTTAGAGTTATCTACGCTCGTATCCTTTGCCTTGGTTACAGGCGCAGTGGTGTTCTTCGCTTTCGCCTTGGCATCCTTCTCAGCCTCCAGCGCGCGCATATCTTCGAGGTTCTTCTTCTCCAGAAAGGCATTGATATCATCCAGGTGCACCTTGATGCCATCCTTGGTGAATTCAAATATCTTATTCGTCAGCCCACTGAGAAAGTCACGGTCGTGAGAGACCACTACCACTGTACCCTCATAGTTCTTCAGCGCGTTTTGCAGGATCTCCTTTGAGAGCATGTCCAGGTGGTTCGTAGGCTCATCCATTACGAGGAAATTCCTCGGCTCCAGGATCATGCGGCACAGCGCCAGGCGGCTCTTCTCACCACCGGATAGCACCTTCACTTTCTTGAAAACATCATCACCCTTGAAGAGGAAACAACCCAGCAGGTCGCGCAGCTTCGTACGGATCTCGCCTACAGCCACGCGGTCTACCACCTCCAGCACCGTATCATTGCCATCTATCGTATCAGCAGCGTGCTGCGCATAGTAGCCCACAGTCACATTGTAGCCCAGCTCTACCTCACCGGCGTCATAAGGCACATCACCCACCAGCATCCGGCTAAAGGTCGTCTTACCCATACCGTTCTTGCCTATGAAGGCGATCTTATCGCCACGGTCTATTTCTACGGACTGGTTGTCTATCACTGTCTTCGGGCCGTACTTTTTTGTCATACCCTTTGCCGTCAGCACCACCTTGCCGGATGGCTTGGCAGGAGGGAAGCGCAGGTTCATCGCTGCCACGTTTTCTTCCTCCACCTCTATGATCTCCATCTTGTCCAGCTTCTTGATCAGAGACTGTGCGAATGTTGCCTTGCTCGCCTTGGCGCGGAAGCGATCAATGTTGCGCTCTATCTGCGCGATATCGCGCTGCTGGTTCTTCTGTGCATTGATCACCTGCTCGCGGCGTTCTTTGCGCAGCTCGGTGTACTTGGTGTACGGCGCGCCGTAGTCCTCTATGTCACCCGCCACTACCTCGATAGTACGGTTCGTGATATTATCGAGGAAAGAACGGTCGTGGCTCACCATCACGATAGCGCCCGGATAGTCCTTGAGGAACTTCTCCAGCCACAGCACCGACTCGATATCAAGGTGGTTCGTAGGCTCATCGAGCAGCACCAGGTCAGGCTTTTGGAGTAGTATTTTCGCCAGCTCGATACGCATCTGCCAGCCACCGCTGAATTCCTTTACCTTCTTCACAAAGTCACTCGCCTCAAAGCCGAGTCCCTTCAGTACGCGCTCCGTCTGCTCCTCTATGCTGTAGCCATCGTGCACCTCTATCTGGTGCTCCACCTCCTGCATCTCATTGATCAGGTCCATGTAGCTGTCCGTCTCGTAGTCTGTACGCGTCTCCAGCTCATGTACGATCTTGTCCTTGCGCTCGATCATCACCAGCACATTTTCAAAGGCCCTCTTTGCCTCCTCTATCACTGTCAGCTGCGAGGTCGTATCGAGGTCCTGAGGCAGGTAGCCTATGATCGTCCCCTTCGGGAACATGATATCCCCACCATCTATCTGCTGGATGCCTTTGAGCACTTTGAGCAGCGTAGACTTACCCGCACCATTGCGGCCCACCAGGCCTATCTTGTCCGATGCATTAATAAGAAACGAAACCTTGTCAAACATCACCCTCCCCGAAAAGTGGAGCTCTATATTAGAAACAGCTATCATCGCAATTAGTAGTAGTTAGCAGTGCGTAGCAGCCAGGCAAAAAATGCCCAAACCCTCTCCCCGCACCATTTAGCGGCGCGAAGATACGACATTGACAGGTCATTTGAAAAGGTTAAAAGTTTATCAATTCTAACCGGCGCCAGCCACCAAAAGCAAATCTTTGCGAGAGAAATTCATCTTAAAATATATAACAGCGTCATTTCTCGAAGCAATCTTCCACTTAAAGGGCTGTTAAAGTCCCCTTTAGGGTCCCGAAGTATCGGGATAGGGGCCGGGCTTCGGGCTATACGCTTCGATCCCTGACGCTCGCCACGCGGCAGCCAAAAAAAAGCGAACGTTTGCGAGAGAAATTCCAGTAGCAAAATGGAAAGCAATATTTCTCCAAGCAATCTTCCAATTCTATGGCTATTCTTTCCGTTTTATCCAACTGGCCCCTCACCAGCTTTTCAGTAGTATAATTTGAACTTTTCTACAACCTTGCCATTTGTCACGGCTATACTATAGTAGGTGTCTTGTTTTTCTAGTATACGGTACTCAAGCTTTTCTCCTTTTTTATAGTATTTTTCATCGATTGGGTTATTGGTTTTTTCTTGTATCAATTCAAAATCACAATCTT
>JAFDYP010000330.1 GCA_018267355.1 Bacteroidota bacterium | reverse complement strand
GAGAGATATGAAAAGGATATTCATAAAAGCTGACAACGATGATGCCTATGCTCAGCAGCTCTATCTGGCTTACGATCTGGTACGGTCTGTGGATGAGGCGGTAGAGATATATGATCCGGCCGCGCTGAGTAGTGATATGCTGCAAAAGCTGGAGGCTGATGTAGTGATATCATGCGGACTGAGCGAGCAGCAGTATCGATTGATCTCAGGGCTCAAAGTAGTGGCCATCACCTTTGGCCGGCTGGATCTCTATACGGGGCTGGCCGATATAGTCATAGACTGCCTGGCGGGAGATGCTACTGCGCACTATGGTACAGCAGCCTGCTCCCTTGAAAATCCCAGGTTTGATTTTGATACACTATCCAGGCTGGTGAAAAAGCTATCGTGGGATACGGACTTTTGGGGTTTCGGCTATGGCAATATCAAAGCCAAAACTATTTCGCCAAATATTGTCTACAGAGCGGAGGCGTATGCGCGAAGAAATGGCATCCGGTTTCTGGAGTACCTGTGTGCCAGTGACGATCAAAAGCATGTGGTCATAGCAGAGAGCCAGGGCTTTCACCTGACTGATATCCGTATCGACTTTGATGTCAAGGGCAAGGTAGTGCCTCTGGAGCCGCTACCGGAGGGCATGACCTATGGCATAGCTCAGGAAAGGCATATACCGGAGCTGCATAATATCAGCAAGGATCTCTACAAGATAAGCCGCTACTACTATGATGGCGGCTTTGACAGAGCGAGAGTGAGCGATTTTTATCGTATCTGGGTAGAAAAGGCGGTACACGGTACTTTCGATCATATCTGCCATTGTATTTTTCTCGGAGATACGCCTGTGGGTTTTGCCACCTTCCGGTATCTTGAGGATGGTGAGGCTATGTTTGGTTTAGGTGCTTTCAATGAAAAATTTCAGGGCGCAGGTCTGGGTAGGAAACTCTTCCGCCACGTGATCAATATCAATGCCCAGGAGAAAGGTATACGCCGGGTGACGTCAGCTACTCAGGGACGCAATATCATGACCCAGCGGATGCATCAGTCCATAGACTTCCGCACAGCCTCTGTAGAACTGTGGTTTCATAAGTGGCTGTAGGCACTTGTCCAGCTATGCTATTTATCGAGCAGGACGGTCACTCTCTCCGCCATACCCGGATCATCCCATTTTTCTGCATTGACCTGGCTATACACTTTCCGGCCAGAAGCATTAAAGATATAATTGGTCGGATAGGTATAGATACCTATATCGTGCAGGCTGGCGGCATGGAGGAATATTAACTTGTCACCGTATTCGGACTGGAGTACCTGGAGTTTTTCTATCGGATCATCGGATATACACATGATGACCATTTCCTTATTGCGCATGATGTCATGCAGCGCAGCCAGGTCAGGCAGTTCCCTCATGCAGGGGCCACACCATGTGGCAAAAAAAGAGACAAAAATGGGTTTACCGCTGTATGCCTGCAGTGATACCGGCTGCCCACGCAGATCAGTGACAGCCATAGAAGGAATATCTACATGAGGAGGGATGTGGTACCTTTTATAGAAAAAAGCTCCGACAGCGATGGCTATCAAAATCACTATAGTCGTGGCTATCCGATCGCGCATATCAGTCTACGTCTATATACTTATGCCGGTAGTCTGCCTGGCTACGCCGTATGACCTCAAATGCTTCCTCCCGGCCGTAGATACCGTCTATCTGTACCCTGTTAGCATCTTCATTGGGATTCTTTTTATAGGTGAGGAAGTAATGTTTCAGCCGGGTGAGTATCGCCTCATTCACATCTGATACATCAGTCCACCTGCCGTATACTTCATCGCCCTTCATGATAGCTATGATCTTATCATCAGCCTGGTTTTGGTCTATCATGCGGAAACCACCTATCGGCATAGCCTGCACCAGAATGCCACCGCGGGCTATGATCTTCTCAGTCAGAACGATGATATCCAGAGGGTCTTGGTCTCCTATCACGCCCGTGCGGCCTGTTTTCTCCATGCAGTAGTTGCCAACCTCTACGTCGCAGAAGGTCTGCGGTAGGAAACCGTATAATGCAGGAAACACATTAGAAAACTGCTGTGGCCTGTCTACCTTCAGGATGCCGGACGGTTTGTCTACTTCATACTTGATAGTATCGGTAGGTACTATCTCTATGAAGCACGTACAGGTTTCCGGGGCTTTCTCGCCTATATCTACACCATGCCATGGATGGAGTTGAAATTTCAGATGTTCATTCATGTATTACAAAAGTTTGATCTACCAGCTGCTACCTGCACCGCCACCGCCACTATCACCGCCACCAAAACCACCGAAGCCTCCTCCACCGCCACCCCAGCTGTCTCCGTCACTGCTACCTCCGCTACCGGAGAGCGCCCCGAGCAGAAACCATGGGAGGGAGGAGCCGGTGCCCGAATAAGTACGTCCGTTATTGCCCCCACCCCAGATGGAGAAGAGGATAATGACAATAATAATGGCCAGAATGATCCAGCCTATACCGAATGAAGAACCATTGTCCTGGGGCTTATCATTCTTAAATTCTCCCTTCAGGCTGGCTTCTATATCATCTATCCCGGCATTGATACCACCTATATAGTCTCCCTCTTTAAATTTTGGTTTGATGGTATACTCGGTGATGCGCTTGCAGATAGCGTCCGGCAGCGCACCCTCCACGCCGCGACCGGTACCGAGAAACATTGTTCTGTCCTCTTTGGCGATGAGCAGCAGCACTCCGTTGTCTTTATCTTTTTGCCCTATGCCCCATTCGTGCATCAGCTCAGTGGCATATTGGGCGCGGTCGGCACCATCCAGGGTAGTGATGATGACCACAGCTATCTGTGTCGAGGTCTCTTTTGCATACTGATCCAGCCGGGTCTCGAGTGCGTCTGCGTCTCCGGCGCTGAGCATGCCGGCATAGTCATTGACGAGGCGTGGGGGATCCGGCCTTTCAGGCAGCTTGATATCCTGTGCATACGTCGGGCCACTGAGCAGCAGAAGCGCGACAAAGCACATCATAAGCCAACCACCTCTGATGGCGGCCCGCATGGACCATGATGAGTGACTATCCTTCGCTGATATCATTGCTCAGTTCATTTTTATCTCCGGCATAGTAGGGGAAGTGCTGTGTCAGTTTGATCCCGGCCTGCTCTATACCATGTACTACTCCGGCCACATATTTCTGCTGGCGAAAAAGTGCTGTCATCTCTTCTGCTGTAATATCCCAGAAATCGGCAGGCACTACTTCATTGATGCCTTTATCTCCTATCACGGCCAGCTTGCGGTCCTCCCAGGCCAGATAGATCAGGACACCATTGCGCAAAACAGTTTTCTGCATACTCAGCTTGTGAAAAACGTCTGCCGCTCTGTCCAGCACAGCGCCAGTGCACCTGGGCTCCACATGCACTCGTATCTCACCTGAGGTCATTTTCTCGGCCCGGCTGATAGCATCTACTATCTGGCGACGCTCTGATGCGGAGAAGATGTGTTTT
>JAFDYP010000032.1 GCA_018267355.1 Bacteroidota bacterium | reverse complement strand
GCAGCTTAAAACAACTAAAACAACATGTCAGTAACTCTCACACAGGGGATTGCACCATACCTGCTGCAAGACCTCAAAACCTTTATCGGGGCCAACGACCCCTCGGTGAAGATCACTCCCGCAGGTATGCTCCGCCTGGCCGTAGAGCAGAGCCCGGATATACAGATACCGGACTACGAGCGCCTGCGCCTCAATAACAGCCTGGGCCAGGTGAGCGATATCCGCTACTGGACCTACGAGCGTAGCACACGCAGCGGCGTACAGACCACACGCGACTGCGATACGCAAGGCACTACACCACTCCGCAAGGAATATACGCTGCAGGCGCCAAAGTATGCGCAGATATCTTTCTCGCTGCCTACGGATTTCCTGGAGCGCTATACGGCGGAGGCTGTATCACGCCAGTCAGTAGAGGGCAGCAGCTCTCCGCTCATGGAGGAATTCGTGCGCCTCATCATGTCTCAGATACCGGGCCTGATAGACCAGATAGACTACGACCTGGTGAATAGCGTCAGCTTTGGCCGCAATGTGCTGCCGGATAACGGCCCTACAGGCACACCTGCCAACACGCGCCTGGTGAATATCAATAAGGACGCGAATGTATTTGACCTGACGCAGGGTGTCGCTCAGCTGCTGTATGAAGCAGAACTGAACGAGCTCTACGGCGGCCTGAGTATCGTGGGCAATGGACTGTTTCACCAGTTCTCCCGCCACAATGATGCAGGCTCTGTGACCGCAGGTCTCAGCGGGCTGAACAACGCTGTGAATACGGGCGACTACCGCTTCTACTACGATCCTAAGACGGCCTCTGGCAGCACGCCATTTGGCCAGAATATGATCGGGGTCTTCTCTCAGGGCTCGGTGGGCTTCATCGATGTGAACAGGCTCGTGGGCTTCAAGCGGCTGGACTATGGCACATATCAAGCATTCCAGATCGTGCTGCCTATAGAGACCGGCAGCGGCACACCGGCTACGATGGCCTTTGACGTAGAGATGCGCTTCTCTCCATGCGGCTATGACGTAGCACTGCCATACGGCAATGTACAAACGCTCAACGCCGGCTGGACTGTGACCATCTCTAAGACCTATGGCCTCTACCAGCTCGATACCAGCATCTACAATGGCAGTGATACGCTGCACGGCAGCAATGGCGCCCTGCGCTACCTGATCACGAATGATGCGGTGTCTATACCGTAAAACGACCTCTCCCATCTGCCTTTGGCATCTTCCCTCTCCGTGGGAGAGGGAAGAACCACGGGTGGAAAGAGGGTTCGTTGAATAGTAAAATTACGGCGGGAGGACAGCTAAGCCTCCCGCTATTTTCCAATCTCATCTATCACTCTAAAATATAATAGACAAAACCTATGGACTGCCTAATAGACTATATCGGCCTGCGGACGCAAGGCGGCACGGTGCCGGAGAGCGGCATGTATATCAATGACCTGCCGGGTATCACGGTATCACAGATCACAGACATAGCCAACTCGGAGCATGCGACATTCTTAGACGTGTGGGCTACGGTGCAGCGCCGCTCGGCAAAGATCTTTGAGACGGCATTTACCAATGCGATGGCGAAACGCTATAGGCTGAAGAGGATCAGTGAAGCCTTTCAGCTATCGAATAGTGTGGATACTACCGCTATCACACCTGCCGAAGCGGGCACGCTGCGCGGCATACTGGTAGACTGCTACTATCTGAAATCTCCCTTTCACTATATACCGATAGACAAGGTGCATCTGTACCTGAAAGACCCGGTGCCAAATACAACGATCCCGCTCTATGTGTATGAGGTACATGACACGACGCTGACGCTGCTGGATACTTTCTCCATCACACCACAAGCAGGATGGAACGATGTGACGATCAATAAAAAATATACGGACAGCGCGATGCTGTACATAGCCTACGATGCCACGCATGTGGACTCTGTCTCCCTGCAGCTCGACAGCCAGGACCTGGATGGCCGCTTCTGGGCATCATATGACTGGTTCTGGTCGCATCTATATATACAGGGGGCGAGCTATGCAGGCGGGCAGTTTACCGAGGGGTATGATACCTATGGGCTCACAGCCACTATCGGGCTGCAGTGCAGCTTTGACGTGCTGGTGTGCAACTATAAGAAAGAACTAGCCACAGCCTGGTGGTACCTGCTGGGTGCCGAGCTGATGCAAGAGCGCATCTATACGGACCGGATCAACCGGTACACCACCGTGGACCTGACGCGCGCCAAGGACCTGCGCAACCAACTAAAGCAGGACTTTCTGAATGAGCTGCTGACCTTCGTAGACTCGATCCACCTGTCCGGTGACTGGTGCATAGAGTGCGACGAGCAGGTGAAGCGGGTGGAGGCGATACCATGATCCGGGTGGCTGGCGTGAGGTGACTGGTGGCGGGAAATACTTGTGACAATATTGTGACAATGAAAAGACAGATCAATACGTCTAATATTAATATCACCAAAAAAGGGTATTGTTTGATACTTTAAAAATCACATTATTTGTCCAACTGATGTGATTAAGATGAATAGGGAAATGTACCATACTCAGGAAAAGCGTTTCAAGACACTAACAGGTCCTATCATATGTACTAAAGATAACGCATGGTTAGGAGAAGGTTACTACTTCTGGGATAGCTTAGACGATGCCCATGCATGGGGCGTAAACTCTAAGCGAAGAACTAACCGATATCAAATTTACAAGGCACTTATTGATTGCGAGAACGTATTAGATACTGTTTTCAATGAAGAACACTACAAATTTTGGCTAAAACAGATTGAAAAGGCCGCTCTAAAAATCGCTAAAAGCACTGGTTCTAAGCCAACTATAAAAGAGATAAATGATTACTTTAAAGAAAGAGGCAACTGGGGCACGGTTCTTGGAATTCTATTTCAAGACCTACCGGAGAACCAAAACTTTTCAATGGTTTTGTCGTTCTATTATAGAAAGCGTATTCAGATAGCGGTTTTTAATTT
>JAFDYP010000329.1 GCA_018267355.1 Bacteroidota bacterium | reverse complement strand
TCTTTGCCTGTCGTATCATATGCGTGGCGGAGGGTGAGCGCACCGGCACCCACGGCATCCAGATGGCCCGTCAGAGTGCTGGTATGTGCCTTTTGAGCAGAGAGTAGGAGCGGCAGGCAGGCGAACAGCAGTAGCAGGTTTTTCATAGCGGGAGTCTTTATGAGCTAATGTAACTCAATACGGCGAGGCGCGCAATGCTTCTACCCTTTGACTGACGATGTCCCGTCAAACAAAGTTTCCCGGATGGGTGATATGTGTTTATCTTACACTACTGTATGGATACAGGGAGGAGATACGACTTTCATATGGAGTGGCTGCTCACGCTGGTCTGCCTCATGCTGCTGGGCTATGCAGCAGTGGCAGGCTATGAGCGTCACCGGCGCATGATGCTGGAGGGTGTCACCGTGCGCGGCGTAGTGAATGACTGGGACGATGGCCAGCACCTCTACCACATAGATTATAGCTTTGCGGCCGGAGCGCGCAGCGTGCACGGCGCGGCTGCGGTGCATCACGCCATGCATACGGGAGACTCCGTAATGATACGCTACTTACCCTTAGATCCATCGGTCAATGAGCCGCTAGATACGGTACAATAAGGTTTTTCATCGGAAACAATGTGTTTTTTGTATAATATTGATATCCAAACGAATCTTAATATTACCTTTAGTAGTACAACAGCTTAACCCTGAGCTGAATCATGCAGATAAAACAATACCGATCTACAAAGGACCTGAGCGCCCCTTTGCCGGAGGCTGACCTGGTACTCGTATTTGGCGGCCGCGAGGCGCTGGCCGCTATGGATTACGCAGCCCTGTCGGGGGCTTTCCCGCAGGGGATCATAGTGAGCGTCAGTACCGCGGGCGAGATCGTACAAGACAGCGTCTATGACTCCGGCCTGGCCATCACAGCCATAGACTTTCACAAAACGACACTCCAGACCGCACGGGTCGCTATATCAGACCATGCTGACAGTATCACAGCAGGGCGCATACTGGTAGGCCAGCTACCTGCAGCGGGGCTGCGCCATGTATTGGTCTTCGCAGACGGATCTCTGGTGAATGGCAGCGACCTGACCAAAGGTATGAATCAGGCGCTGCCTGAGGGTGTGACCCTGAGCGGCGGGCTGGCGGGCGACGGAGCGCGCTTTGAGCAGACACTCGTGGGCCTGAACGGCCCCGCTGCCCACGGGCAGATAGTAGCCGTGGGCCTCTATGGCGAGCGCCTGTCTATAGGCTACGGCAGCGTGGGCGGTTGGAGCAGCTTCGGCCCCGAGCGCAGAGTGACCCGCTCTCAGGCCAATATACTCTATGAGCTGGATGGCAAATCTGCCCTCGGCCTCTACAAGCAGTACCTCGGTGACCTGGCGGGCCAGCTGCCCGGGTCGGCACTTTTATTCCCACTTTCTATCACCGTGGAGGAACACAAAAAACCACTTGTACGTACAATACTGTCTATAGATGAAGGAAAGCAGAGTATGACCTTTGCCGGCAATATACCGGAGGGCTCCTACGCGCGCCTCATGCGGGGCAACTTTGACAGTCTGATAGACGCCGCCGGCGAGGCCGCTGCGTCCAGCCTGCCGGATGCACCACAGCCGGAGCTGGCACTGCTCGTATCCTGCGTGGGCCGCAAGATAGTGCTGGACCAGCGCATAGATGAGGAGATAGAGCGCGTGCGGGAGGTGCTGGGGCCGGAGGCCGTGCTGACGGGCTTCTACTCCTACGGAGAAATATCTCCGCTGGGTATAGTGCCGGGCTGCGACCTGCATAATCAAACGATGACCATCACCACGATGCGAGAGCTATGAAAACGGACCAGGAATACCACAGGCTGCTGCAAAAGCAGATAGCCAAAAAGTACGGCGATATCAGCGCCCTGCCGCCCGAGATGCGCGAGCTGCTGGATACTGTGAGCCGCACCTATGAGCAGTACGACCGGGATATCAAGATGGTAGAGCGGTCACTGGACCTCAGCAGCCAGGAGATGAAGGACACCTACCTGCGCCTCGATCAGAAAAAGCAAGAGATACAGACCTCCAATGATGCCCTGCGCCGCTATGCCTATATAGTGAGCCATGACCTCAAGGAACCCCTGCGCACCATATCCAGCTACCTGCAGCTCATAGAGCTGCGTATGGGAGACCGCGTGGACGGCGATATACGTGAATTCATAAACTACTCTGTGAGCGGCGTGCGCCGTATGAAGGGCATGCTGGAGGCCGTGCTAAACTACAGCCAACTGGAAAACCGCAAGGCCTTTATGTCTGTAGACCTCAATAGTATCTTTGACTCAAGCTGTGAAAACCTGAACGAGGCCATACACGAGACACGCGCTATCATACAGCGCACCTCACTGCCACGGATACAGGGAGACAAGTACCAGCTCATACAGCTCTTCCAGAACCTGATGCAGAACTCGATCAAGTTTCGCAGTGATAACGCGCCTAAGATAGAGATAGAGTACCAGCCTGCAGACAGTGCACATCTCATATCTATACGTGACAATGGAATAGGCGTAGAGGACCACCACAGGTCTCAGCTCTTCCAGATGTTCAAGAGGCTGCACGCCTCGGGCGACTATGATGGCCTGGGCATGGGCCTGGCCGTCTGCCGCAAGATCATGGAGAACCACGAGGGAGATATCTCTCTGGACCCATCCTTCCATAACGGACTGAAGGTAGACCTCCGCTTCCCGATGGTAGCGTAGGGAGAGACTTCTGTTTCTTTCTTTATCTTGCGCTACATCCTTTCTGCTTATGACTAGCGCTATCATTATCATTGTCGTTATTATTGTCGCCATCGCCGCATTCCTGCTCTACCGTCGTGTAGCGGTGACCAGGCAGGGTGCAGAGAGGGCCGCAAGCAGGCTGGCCGGCATGGCGCCACTGGCAGAGAAACTAAAAAGAGGTACGCTGGCCTTATCAGATGTACAGCCGTATGCATCAGATATCATCACCCGCAGCCATGTATTGGAGCTCCTACATGAACATCAGCGCCTGGACCTCTTTCCTGCCGAGTATCACACTAAAGAGAAAATGGCCGAGTCCGTATTGGCAAACTGGCTTGAGTTTCCTACCGAGCTGGACTCCCGGCCGGATGAGATGGAGCTACTAAAGATAGTACCTATACAGATAGACGAAGACCCAGAACACAAGCTCCTGTATTATGCATTCCGCTTCTGTACGCACGAACCTCACTGGGCTGCTAAAAATGGCTGGACCATAGGCATAGCAGGCCCTTACTTTGCAGATGGGCCGGAGGTGACGCCGGCCACCGCATTCAGCCGCTTCAATAAAGAAGGCCAGGTGATCATCGAAGAGGAAGTCGCATGGTTTCATGAGAATGTAGCAGCACAGCTGATGAATAGCTAGTACAGCTTTCGTTAAAGTTCACTGACCCCTTCACTTGGCATACTCTTGATCCTGAAAATTACTTAGCGTCTGGGCAAGCGCACAGCTATCGGATCTCCTTTGAGGTGCTTCTCTACGTACTCCAGCACATCGCGCAGTACTACGCGGCGCTCACCGCCCGGATGGCTGACGAGGTAGATATTTCCCTGGACCCATCCTTCCATAACGGACTGAAGGTAGACCTCCGCTTCCCGATGGTGGCGTAGCATTTACCGCTATACCTTCCCCTTTACTTATTGTTTACCAATACCCCTCACCGCAGCAGTTGGCGGAAGGTCAGATTGATACGCGGGCCTGTGGCCTTTGTGCTTTTGGCTATGCGGTGCTCATACCTGCTCTGGAAATCACCCTTCATGAGCAGGTAGGAGCCATTTTGCAGCAGGATGCTTGTCTTCTGCCTGTGATCAGCCTTGAGCCGTATATCAAAGACGCGCTCTGCACCTATGCTCACTGAGGCCACGATCCTGTTCTTGCCGGGTGTACGATCCTCGTCGTCATGCCAGCTCACGGAGTCATTTTGATCACGGTAGTAGTTGAGCAGTACGGCATCAAATGTAGTCCCGGCCAGCAGCTCTGTGCGGGCACGTATATCGAGCAGGCCGTCTGTCCACGGGTGTGCCACGGGCCTGTCATGTGCGGGGTAGTCTGCTGCCTCTCCATACCAGGCGGTGAGACGAGGAGTGAGCACCTCCCGGCCATACATCATGACGCGGCGCTGCTCCCACGGCACTGTATGCATAAACTCGTGCAAAAAGTGCACACACTCATCTGGCGTGAGCAGGCCCGCACGATAGTCAAATATATCTGAGCTGAGGATACGCGGAGTACCCATATCATCTGACAGGGATAGCTGTGGCATACAGGTACATGGCAAGCGCCGTGCCGTCATAGCCTTTAGCGGCGGGGCAGGTGCACTACGATAGGATCATCTTTGAGGTGCTTGTCTATATACTCCAGCACATCGCGCAGTACTACACGGCGCTCGCCGCCGGGATGGCTCACGAGATAGATGGTTTCGGGACGGTCAGGCGATCCTGACAACTCAGTAGTGACTGTAATGGAATTAACATCCATCTCCAGCATTT
>JAFDYP010000328.1 GCA_018267355.1 Bacteroidota bacterium | reverse complement strand
GAACTCTCTTTATTATAACTCTTCTTACTTTGTCTCCTGCAATACGGCGAGTAATGGTGCTGCACCTATAGTGGGTAGCGTACCGGGGTTCTCTCCGCCAGATAGCCTGCTGCCATGCCTGAGTGCCGGTGGCAGACATTCTGATACCATCTATTTCAAGAACTTTACCACTTTCTCCATTGCTACTGTCAATTCTTTGAAGTTTGACTCTATCTACCTGCCTGCTGGTCTCTGCTGGAGTACCAATAAGGCGAACAATACTTTTGCCGGAGGCGAAGATGGTGTGATCATCATATCTGGTACGCCTACTGTAGCTCCTGGTAGCTACAAATTGAAAATAATAGTAGACCTCAATACCTCCATTGGTGCCTTCGCAGCTGTGGACCTGGAGCCGCTGGCTTTTATGCGCTACCATGCACGCATAGGGTGCATCAATGGTAACTGTCCCACTATAGATCAGGCAGACACCATCAGCGTATTCGCTTCAGACACGAGCAGTTGCAATGCTGTGCTCTCGGCATCTATCACCGCTAGCAGATCCACCACCCTTTGCTCAGGAGACTCAGTGACGCTCACTGCCAACTACGGGCTAGGGTACAGCTACCTCTGGTCTACAGGAGCTACTACACGCTCTATCATAGTGGCTAGTGCAGGCAGTTATGCAGTGACAGTGAGTTATAATGGCAGCAGTGCCACATCCTCTCCGGTACAGGTGACGGTGAGTACCAGCTGCCCGGTAGACGCTACCATCTCTCCTGCTGGCCCGATCAATATCTGCCCGGGTACATCCGGTACGCTCACAGCGCCATCTCATGCCAACTATACCTATCTATGGAGCAATGGACAGACCACGCGTAGCATCACGGTGACCACAGCGGCCACCTATAGCGTGACGGTGTCTGACGGAGTCAATACCGCCACCAGCGCTGTGTCAGTGACCAGCAATAATTGCGGTACCGGCAATGGCTATTGGGATGCAAGTCTTTTCGGTACCTGCAATGCAGCTACCAATAATGTCACTCCGCATGTAAGCACCGTCCCGGGCTTATCGCCGCCTGATAGCCTGCTGCCATGCATGTCAGCCAGTGGCCGCCACTCTGATACTATCTACTTCAAGAATTATACTACCTTCTCAGTAGCTACTGTCAACTCTCTCAAGATCGATTCCATTTTCCTCCCCGCCGGCCTTTGCTGGAGTACCAACAAGGCTAACAATACCTTCACAACCGGTGAGGATGGCGTCATACTGGTAGAGGGTATACCCACTACTCCGGCGGGTGTCTACAAACTGCGGATCGTAGCAGATGTCAATACCAGCATTGGCACCTTTACAGCGGTGGATCTGGAGCAGCTCATTCACATGAGATACCATATAGGCATAGGCTGCAGCAATGGCGCATGCCCTGTATTTGACCAGTCTGATACTGTGAATATCTATGCTGCTGATACCAGTGCCTGCGGCACATTGGTGGCTACCATCTCTGCCAATGGCTCTACTACGCTCTGTAGCGGAGACTCAGTGACCCTCACAGCCAACTATGGCGCTGGCTACACCTACGCATGGTCTACAGGAGCTACTACAAGGTCTATCACCGTAGGTGTCGCAGGTAGCTATACTGTCACGGTGAGCAATGGAGGCAATACTGCTACATCTTCTCCGGTACAGGTGACCCTGACCAGCAGCTGCGTGGCCAGCGCTGCTATCTCTCCATCGGGTACTGTCAATATATGCAGCGGTAGCTCTCAGGTACTCTCGGCTCCATCTCATGCGGGGTATCTGTATGCGTGGAGTACGGGCCAGACCACCCAGAGCATCACAGTGACCACAGCAGGCACCTACAGCGTGACTGTGACCTATGGCAGCAGTACTGCCAGCGACGCTGTGACTGTGACCAGCAATAACTGCGGTAACATCGACTACTCTAATCTATCTTACTTTATAAACTGTAATGCAGCTACTAATGGCATCGCACCGCAAGTAGCCGCCGTGCCGGGTCTCGCTCCTATGGATACCGCTCTGCCATGTCTGCAGCGTGGCACTGCAGGATCTGATACGATCTACTTCAAGAACTTTACGACCTTCTCTGTAGCTACGGTCAACTCTATCAAGTTTGACTCTATCTACCTCCCCGCAGGTCTCTGCTGGAGCACTAACAAAGCGAACAACACTTTCACTACTGGTGAAGATGGCGTGATACTCATCTCGGGGACACCTACAGCCCCTGCCGGCAGCTACAAGCTGAGGATCGTAGCAGACGTCAATACCAGTATAGGCAACTTCGTAGCGATGGATTTGGAGGCACTCGCCGGTCTGAGGTACCACGTACGTATCTCGTGCCCATCTTACGCCTGTACTACGATCAATCCATCTGACAGTGTGAGCCTCTATGTGCCTGACAATAGCTCGTGCAGTAATTCATCGCTGACAGCTTCCATCACTGCCTCCGGGCCTACTACATTCTGCGATGGCGGCTCTGTGATACTCACTGCCAACTATGATACGGCCTACAGCTACCACTGGTCAAATGGCTATACCAGTTCCAATACTGTCGTCTATGCATCCGGCACATATACCGTGACTGTCACTCAAAATGGAAACTCTGTAGTAGCTACACCAGTGACTGTGACTGTCAATCCACTGCCTACAGCAGCATTCAGCCTGGTGCAAAATCCGGGTACTGCGCATTCTTGGACTATAGTGAACCAGTGCGTAGGTCCTAATCTATTCTATCATTGGACATGGGGAGATAATAGCGGTATCGATAGCCTGGGAGCTACTCCTACACATACCTATGATAGTGCAGGCTACTACACCATCTGTGTAGCAGTGACCGACCAGAACGGCTGCCAGTCTTCCTATTGCGACTCAAATGCCTATCTGTACAAGACGGAGGGGCAAATGATCTCTGTCTCAGTAGTACAGTATGCACTGGGGCTGCCTGACGTAAATGGGAAACAACTCACTATGAGCTATTATGCAGGCGCAGTACACTTCTCTGATAATATCACTGACCCATCAGACGTGACGCTCTATGATATGTCCGGCCGCATCGTGATGAGCCGCAAAGGCTGGACAGGCTCTGTGCTAACCACTGATGATGCACTGGCAGATGGCGTTTATATTGTATCCCTGCAAAACAGTGCACGAAGACTGTCTGGCAGGATCGGTATCGTTAGGTAAAACTAACTGCGCTATAAATAAAAAAGGAGCGACGTATATCGCTCCCTTTTTATTTATGGTACCCATGATCTTACTTAAAGGACCAGTCGTACTTGTCCAAATTCTGCACGCAGAGCTTCATCAGGTCTATATTGCCGCGGATGTCGTTCTTATTGGCCATCTCTATGTGAGAGTGGATGTGGCGGGTAGGGATAGAGACTGCTCCGGCTATGGTGCCATTGGTAGCCATGCGCTGCATGCCTGCGGTATCAGTTCCGCCAGCCGGTAGTATCTCCATCTGGTATTTCAGCTTGGCTCCGTTTGCCTGCTCTTTCATATACTGCACCATACGGTAGTCGCATATCACGCCTCCATCCATGATCTTGATGGCTACACCGTCCCCGAGTTTGGTCACCATCTCTTCTGGCTTGGCACCCGGGGTGTCAAAGGCGATGGTCGTGTCTATACAAAGGCTGAAATCCGGATTGACGTGGTGGGCTGCTACGTGCACGCCACGCAGGCCTACCTCCTCCTGCACGGTGAAGACACCGTAGAAGTCATAAGGGATATCTTGGCCCTTTAGCTCTTTGATGGTCTCCAGCAGTACGAATACTGCTACGCGATTGTCTACAGACTTGCTATTGATACAGTCGCCCATTTCTATCAGGTCGCTGAGGCGGGTGATCGATGAGCCGATCTCGATGTATTTCTCTACTTCGTCCCTTGGCAGGCCCAGGTCTACGAAGTAATCACTGATCTGTGGTGGTTTGGAGCGCTCGTCAGCTGTCATGATATGGATCGGCTTTGAGCCCATCACGCCTATCATATCCTTTTTCCCGTGTACGATCACGCGCTGGGCGGTGAGTGTTTTAGGGTCAAAGCCGCCTATGGTCTGTATCTTGATAAAGCCATTTTCATCGATGGCCTTCACCATAAATCCTATCTCATCCATGTGAGCGGCGGCCATCACCCTCTTAGAGCTGTCTTTGCCCTTGAGCACAGCCACGAGGTTGCCCATGTTATCTGTATACAGGTCAGATACTATACCCTTCAGTTCTTTGGTCACGAGTTCGCGTACCTTCTGCTCAAAGCCCGATATGCCCGGTACGCCGCAGCATTGCTTTAGTAATTCGACGTTGATTGCCATGAAAATGTTTTAATTGTTTGACCTTTGAATAGATAAAAATAACTATTGTCGGTATATCCGCAATAGATGGTCAACTGCGGCCCATCAGGAGATCACGACTACGGGATATGGCCTTCCAGACTTCGTCCGGGCCCGGCAGATTGCGCTGGCGGAGTGTATCCTGCTGGGTGCGTCGCTCGTAGGCCTGCAGGATATCAGCGGTAGAGATGATACCGGATACTTCTTTTGTATCACGCTTTATGACGGGCAGAATATCTTGCTTTGTTTTTAGCAGAAAATGTACAGCCAGTTGCAGTGTATTGTCAGTGTATATTGTATATACCTTGCTATTGGCTAGCTGCCCTATAGCGGTGATAGGTGAGAGCGCTGTATTGTACAGTTCCGCACGTGACAGGGTCCCTACTATCCGGTGGGTATCATCTTCTATCAGCAGGGTATTAAAGCTATATGCAGAAGTGATCAGTAGTAGTTTTACGTTATGCAGGCTTTCATTTGCATTGAATAGAATCACCGGCCTCGCATCACTCCTGAGCAGGGCCACCTCACTGACCATCGTATTTTGTAATATGTCGGGATGGAAACTCTCAGGTGTGACCACTCCGCGGCGGTTGATCTTTTCGGTCATGATAGTACCCTTCATAAAGACGAAGGAGATCATGTAGGAAGTAACGCACCCTGCGATAAGTGGAAGCAATGTATTCTCCTGCATGGTGGTTTCCAGAGCAAAGATGATAGCTGTCAATAGGGCGCGCGAAGCTCCGGCAAATAGCCCGGCCATACCTACCAGCCCACAAAGGGGTAGGCTGACATGCGCCTCAGGTATCCACTGCTGCACAGCCATACCTATCAGGCAGCCTAGTGAGCTACCTATGGTCAGGAGAGGGGCGAGTGTACCCCCCGATGTACCGCTACCCAATGCTATGGACCATGATGTAAACTTCAGCAGGCAAAGCGAGGCAAGGACACTCAGTGCCACAGTGCCTGATAGCGCCATCGTGATATTGGAGTAGCCTACCCCCAACGTAAGCGGTGCAAAGTAGCCTATCACACCTACAGCCAGACCGCCTATAGCAGGCCACCACATCCAGTGGATCGGTAGCTTCTCAAAGGCGTCTTCTATCCAGTACACGGCCTTGGTCACGACCACAGCCGCCAGGCCGATCAGGATACCGATCACCGCATAGGCGATCACGGCATTGCGATCAGGTGCAGCCACCTGCGGCATAGGGAAAGTAGCTGAAGTACTGAAAAACAAAAAATGGCAGCATGCGCCCGTGACACATGCTATCACTACAGGTACAAAACTCTTAGGAGAAAACTCGAAGAGCAATAGCTCTATAGCAAGTAATATAGCCGCGAAGGGCGTGCCGAATATGGCCGTCATACCAGCTGTGGCACCTGCGGCCAGCAGCACTTTGCGCTCACGCGCGGTAGTCCTCAGAGTCTGTCCGCAAACAGATCCGAATGCGCCACCGGTAGCTATGATAGGACCCTCTGCACCAAAGGGCCCGCCTGTACCGATCGAGATAGCAGCAGACAGAGGCTTGAGAAAAGTGATAAGTGGTGGAATGCGGCTCTCATCCGTTAGTATTTTCTCCATAGCCTCAGGTATGCCATGCCCGCGTATGGCTTTGGAGCCATATCGTGCCATGACGCCGACTATGATCCCTCCTGCTACCGGCAGTGCTATGACCCATAGGCCAAGATGATTGCCTGCGGGAGAGACACGCTCTGTAGCCGGACGACCATAAAAGCACATGCTCGTGGTAAAATTGATGAGCATATCGAGTCCTTTGGCTATGAAACCTACCACTACAGCATTGACAAAAGCAAGAGAAGTAATAAAGAGAGTGCGCCTGACCGAAAATTGCTTCTCAGGGCTATCAGTAGACTGTAGCAGTGGACTAATGGATGGCGCGGGCGGTATGCCCTCAGCGCTGGTGTACTCTTCTTCTTTCAAAGCAGCCGCAAAAGTAAAAGCTACGGATGAGAATAATGCCTAAAAGCTCAGAACTTCGGCCATTGAAAGTATAAGCACCTGAATGATAAGTAAGTGCTTTATTCTACCACCGTCACCTTCATCATGTTGGCGCGGCCACGGGCAGCGAGCGGCATGGAGCCTATGTTGACTATCATGTCACCTTCTTTTACCAGTTCGCGCTCTTTTAGGATACGCACCACATCGCGGATCGTAGTATCTGTGCCTACGAACCTATCATAGTGAAACGCCCTGACGCCCCAGCAGATGCAGAGGGCATTGAGCAGGGCTTTATTTTCTGTGAAGATGAACACCTCTGCCTTGGGCCTGTAGCTGCTAAGCAGAAAGCCCGTATAGCCACTAAAGGTCATACCGATGATGGCACGCGCGCCCAGCTCACTACTCATGCGCGCAGCATTGTAGCAGATGGCATCAGAGAGAAAGGAGGTGGACTCTTTGTCCGGTATCAGTTGCTTATTGTAGATCAGGTCATCAAAAGACTCTACGTTGTTCAGTATCTTCTCCATGATCTGTATCACGCGTACGGGGTATTTGCCCATGCTGCTCTCACCGCTGAGCATCACCGCATCGGCGCCATCTATCACGGCATTGGCCACGTCTGTGATCTCCGCCCGGGTAGGGTTAGGGCTCTCTATCATAGAGTCCATCATCTGTGTGGCTACCACTACGGGCTTGGCTTTGCGTATACAGCGCTTTACGATGTCCTTTTGTATCAGTGGCATTTTCTCCTGCGGCACCTCTACGGCCAGGTCGCCGCGGGCTATCATGATGCCGTCAGCAGCCTCTATAATCTTGTCTATCTCTACCAGTGCCTCAGGCTTCTCTATTTTGGCCATCACCTTGATGTAGCTATTGCGCTCGCCTACTATACTCTTGAGCTCCTCTACGTCCTTTGGCGATCGGACGAATGATAAGGCGATCCAGTTAGCGCCATTGGCCAGCGCAAAGTCAAGGTCGCGGCGGTCTTTGTCAGTCAGTGCCGGGACTTTGGTTTTTGTATCGGGCAGGTTTACGCCTTTGTTGTTACTGATCTTGCCACCTACTATCACCTTTGCTGTGAGCAGATTCTTGCGGTCTGTGGTGAGTACCTTCAGCTCTACGCGTCCATCATCTATCAGGATGGCATCGCCCGGCTCTGCCTCCAGTGCCAGATTTTCATAGCTGATAAATATCTTCTTGAACGTACTGATGCATTGCTCTGTGGTGATCTCTATCTCGCTGCCGGTCTCGAGCACCTCCAGATTGTCCCGCACCAGGCCGAGGCGTATCTTGGGGCCCTGCAGGTCGGCCAGGATACCGATATTGAGACCATGCTCATCGCATATCTTGCGCACCTTCTGGAAGCCCTCCAGATGCTTCTCATGCTTGCCGTGAGAGAAGTTGAAACGGAATACATCCACTCCGGCCTGGATCATCTCCAGCATCACATTCTCATCCTCACAGGCGGGCCCCCAGGTGGCTACTATTTTTGTCTTATTGATCTTTACATTCATGCACTACAGCTTCTTCTTAGGTCAAAGTAAATAAATCCGTACTCAAACTGGCTGCAAAAGTGTAGCAATAAAAAAGCCGCTCAGTGAGCGGCTTTACTTGATTATTTTACCGGTATCTCCAGGTCTATCGGTGCTTTGACCTGCTTGATGTGTTCCAGACTCATCGAGATCTCATTGCTCTCAAAGTTACCTTTGCGGGCTACTATCTTGTAGATGCCCGGTGTGGCGCGGGTCAGATCAAAATAGTAAGATCCATCACCCTTGACGTAGGATACTTTCTGTTGAAATCCCTCTATATCGCTGGTCAGGAAGACAGCAGCCTCACTGGCCAGCTGCCTGTTGTTGCCTTTTACGGTATAGATGGTACCCTTCAGCGTCACAGTTTCTGACGGAGCGGTCTTGTACACCGCTGTTTCTGTTTTGGTCTCAGCTTTTGGTTCCGGCTTGCTGAATACTACATCTTTCTTGACCACTCTGGCTACTTTTTCGTCCTTCACTTTGGCAGCAGCAGCAGCCATCTTCTTAGGAGCTGCAGTCGTAGATGTTTCTTTCACCGGTACGGGTGCCTGAGAGGTTCCCTTGGCAGGTGCTATGGTCCTTGTTGTTTCTTTAGCAGGGGCAGCTTTTTTGTTCTTGCTGTTTTTGGCTTCATCCGCAGCGATCTGCTCAGGTGTCAGCTCGCTTATGATCTTAAACTCTGTGCGGCGGTTCAGCGCGCGGCCCTTAGGATCATCTTTGCCATCAGGAGTCTTATTAGGCGCTACAGGCTGAGAGGTGCCGTATGCCTTAGGTATCAGGCGGTCCTTGCTGATCTTCTTCTCATAGCTGAAGTAGCCGATGGCTGCATCAGCACGGCGGCGGGAGAGAGCCAGGTTGTAGTCTTCTGTACCTTTGCCGTCTGTATGAGCGCCTACCTCAAACACGTAAGTAGGGAACTGCTGCATGATGTCATAGATCTTGCGCAGGCTATCACGTGAGTCGGCACGCAGGCGGGCCTGATCATAGTCATAGTAGATACGGCCTATCACCCTGCCAAAGAGCGGATTGGTCTCTTCTTTCTTCTTCTGCAGAAGGTCATAGGTCAGTGTATCGCTTTCTGTATTGGCGTCAGTATTGAAGGTAGATACACCATCATAGTAGCCATCGCGGCGGGTCAGCACCTTATAGCCCCTCTTAGGCTGCAGGTCAAAGAAATACTTGCCATCTACAGGTATATATGATCCGAGCTCAGTGCCATTGCGGTCATCATACAGCAGTACGCTGCCCTCTGTGGCAGGGAGGCGCTGGCCTTCCTTTTCTTCAAATACACTACCGGTCACTGCCAGGAAGAGGCGAGTAGTCGCCACCTCAAAGATATCGTCAGTGCAGGTAGCGCAGCCACCCTTAAACATACCCGGCTCCAGCCTGTTAGATGCCAGGTAGCCCAGTGTCATTTTATCATTCAGAGAGAAGTAGTAGTCATCTACGCTGGAGTTGATAGGTGTGCCCATATTCTCAGGGTCTACCCACTCGCCATTGGCATCCCAGGTCGTTTTGTAGACGTCATAGCCACCGATATTGATCAGGCCATTAGAGCTAAAGTAGAGTGTCTTGGAGGTAGCATCATAGTATGGGCTCATCTCATCGCCACGGCTATTGATCAGTGAGCCTACAGAGTGAGGCTTGCCCACAGAGCCATCAGGATTCAGCTTAGAGTAGAAGATGTCGAGGCCCTTGCCCACATTGCGATCACTCACAAAGTAGAGGACGTCTTCGTTGTCTTTGTTCTTGCCTACAGCCGGAGCCATATTGTTGCTCATGCCATCATTCAGCAGGGCGCCGAGTGGTGTACCTTTCTCCCATACCCCTGCCACCATATGGCTGCTGTAGATCTGGCACTTAGGCTTGATCTTGGCACCATTGTCATCAGGGCATACAGTATAGTACATCGTAGAGCCATCTACAGAAAATGATGGTGTGGTCACATTGGCTTTAGCCATATTGATATCTGCTGCCAGCTCGTCTGCTGTAGACCATGACTTACCGTTCTTGCGAGACTTGTAGATGATGGCGTGGTCTGCCTTCTGAGAGTTGAAGTACAGCGCATTATCCTTGGCCATAGGGGCAAAGTTGCTGGAGGCCTGATTGATGCTCTGGTCCAGGTGCTTTACTTTAAAGTCGCGCTTGGTCACACTGTCACGGTAGAAGATACCGCGGTCACAGCCCATAGCCTCGCGGGTAGCACGCTTCTTCATTTCTGAGGAAGCATCATCATCACCGGCCAGCTTCTTGAATTTTGCAAAGTTGGCCTTGGCATCTTCATACTGGCCCAGGTTCTTCTGCGTACGTGCATACTCAAATATATATGCTGGCTTCTTGTGCTTGGCAGAGTCTTTATCTACCAGTACTTTGTACCATTTATTAGCTGCTACATAGTCACGCAGGCTGTATTCT